>JARGFH010000009.1 GCA_029210695.1 Acidimicrobiia bacterium | reverse complement strand
AAACAACCCGCCCCGGACCCGACCATGAATTGGGTTAGGAACCCGGCGACCTATATCAAAGAGTCAGATACACCTCAATCTCCACATCCGGCAGCCACAGATCCCACTGGGCCAGCTCCCCAGGCCGATACCAGGTCCGCTGCGAAGGATCCGGCGGCAAAAACAACGGCCGCAACTCGGCTATCCGATCCCGCAACACCGTCATCCCCCTGGCCCATCCGATCCGCTCCGCGATCACCGTCGCCGGCATATCCGGCGTATCCCTCAACAACACCCGGATCTCAGGTTCCACCGTATCCACAATCGAACCCTGCGGCGTCCGCTCATACTTCGGTGGTGTCTCAGAACGCAACACAGACCGCACCGTGTTCCTCGCCACCCCCAACCTCCGAGCGATCGCCTTCACACCCATACCCTCAGCCCTATGCAGCCGACGGATCTCAGCCCAATCCTCCACGTCCAACAATCTCCAATCCTCCTGGCCGGAATCCAGCCAGGATCGAACATCCAGCACTATCAGTGGTGGACCCGACCAGGAGGGGGTCAAAATTCGAGCGGTGATAAAGGGTCAGTATTCACCCGGTGGCGACACAGTAACCCGACGACCATGGCCACGACGGCCAGGATCACGATTGTTCGTTTCATGGGTAGTGTTCTCCTTGGATTGGGTGGCGTCGGACCTCGTGTTCGCGCATTGGGCCGGCGCCATCTGATCTTCGGTTCGAAGGTTCCCTGGTCTTCGCACCCCCTTCGCTTTCCTGGTGGTCACAACGTACCAATGAATCCATGTCGGTATTCCGTCATCTTTGGTATCTGTGGGTTGTTTGGGACTTTCGGCCCTACAGCCCGGGCAAGGCCGCCAACAACCATTCTTTCACGATGGGGTGGCTGAAACGGATTAGGAGGGTCTGTCGATGTCGAACCAGGGTGACGACATGAGGGGGGGATGGATTCCGTTGACAACGGCACCGCGGCGCACACCTGCGGTGGTTCGTTGGATGCCGACGACAAGTCGCCGGAGTCTCCCGCTGTAGGGAACCAACTTGACGAGCTCGAGCAGTCCCTTCTCAGGTTGCTCTGCTCCGACCAGACGATCAGGGAGATCGCCAAGGTAGTTGGCTACTCGAAACGCCAGGTCGAACGGCGAGTCCAGGCGCTCTACGTCAAGCTGGGTGTTGGGACCCGCCACGCCGCGGCCTTTGAGGCTGGCCGGTTGGGGATCATCGAGATGCCGGACGACCCAAAGTGAACCGTGCTCTGCGCTGGTTCGGGCAGCTGGTGTTGGCGGTTGGGCTGGTGGGGGCTGGTTGGGGGGAAGGTCGCTGACGTTCGCAGCGGTAACGGAGTGGGATCTCGACCCTGCGGGGGTGGGGTCGTCGGTGGGGGTAGTGACCTCGATTGACATTGCCCCGGGAGCCGAGGTTGCTGCCGGAGACGTGCTGTTGACAGTTGACCTGAGGCCCGTGTCGCCTATGGCGATGGGGTGTGGCGGGCTCGGATCGTCTCGGCCCGGGGAGGTTCAACGTGTAGACAGATGAGGTAGTGATGGACCTCGACCGAGGCACACTGGTCCGAATTGATCGCAAGCTACTCGCCGGCCTCGGCCAGGATGAAACCTTCCGAATGGTGAGAGTCCCAGTCACCGAGGCGAAGTGGTCAACGTGGCGACGCTACTGCCAAGCGGTCGGGATCTCGATGGGCCGAGCAATTGTGATGCTGATCGGTCGTGAACTTGTCGGTGTGTTCGGTGACTTCAGTGGTATCGAGTCGCCGGTGTTCGCCGAACGGGCCCAACGGGAGCTAATGCGACGGGAGGCGGAGGTTGCTCGCCGCGAGCGTGACCTGGATGCTGCTGAGCAGCGGTTGCAGCGTCGGAGCGACGGTCTACGCGGCTGGGAGGGCGAACTCGAGGTCCGTGAGCAGCGAGCCGAGCTGGCGTTGAAACTGTCTGCTCGCCCGGCTGAGACTCGGACGAAGGTCGGACGCAACGAACGGTGCCCGTGCGGCTCGGGTCTCAAGTACAAGCATTGCCATGGCTTGGCAGCTGGTCAGTAACGCCTTCCGGATACGGCGGGACCAGCACCGATTCCCGCGGCACCAGTGAACCTTGAATGTTTCGGGTCGTTTCCACGCCCCATCTCGACAACTGAGGACGGGTTGAGCCTCTCACACTGGTCACTTCATGCTTGCGGGCAGGCCACCATGAGGCGTTGCCACTCCTCTTCCGATAGCGACAACGGCAAGAAGTTGTATGGCGACCAGGATTCCTCGGTTCCGTAACCCTCAACGAAGGCTTCTGGAGAGGGAGGATCAGGCGTGTTGTATCCCTCCGCGGCTAGGCAGGCTGCCATCTCAACCAGGTAGTCATACCTGTCGAGCAGTTCCTGCTCGGTGGGTGGAACCGGATCGGGTAGGTTCAATCCGGTGAAACAAGCATCCTCGACTCGACTTCCCTCCATGTGCTGATGTGGAGGAATCGGAGACCAATCGACGCCCATTCCCGGAGTGAAGATCACCGGATAGCCGTTGTCCTGTAGGCAAGCGGCCACCGCCATCATCACCTCGTCAGGATCCAAGTCGTACGGCGTCGCGACATGAGAGAAGTCCCCGTAACCGGTGATGGGCTCGAGTGGGCCGACAGCTACCGGAGTCTTGTGTGTGGTGTCGACATGGGTCGGGCGTGGCGCCGTCGTCGATGGCGCGACCACGGCAATGACGGAATCTGGGGGTCCGTCCGCTGAGGCCAGTGATTCGGTGGCTCAGGCGAGGCTTGCCTAGTTGGGTTTGATCTTTCCTCCAGGCAACGCCCCGCGCAGCACCGTTTGAAAGACAATTCTGTCCTAATCAGCAGATAGAAACGAACATATGTTCGATAACGAGATGGCAGGCATACCAGCGGATCTGGACTCGATGGAACCGGGTCCGTTTCTTGCCGTCATTCTCTCCGCAGTAGATATGAGCCGCCTTTCCGGGTTTGACCGTGTGGTGGTGATGCGGGCTCGCCAACGATTGGTGTCTCACCACCAGGCTCATCTGTATGGGGATATGGCCGCCATCGCCGATGCAATCGAGGACTTGGACGGATCAGATGATCCAGAACTCGTGGCTGAGGGGGCGGCAGCCGAGATCCGGGCCGCATTGCGGCTAACTCGTCGGGCAGCCGACTCTGAGTTGGAGCTGGCCCTGGAGCTTCGGGATCGACTTCCTTGCGTATGGGATGCCTTCTCCGCCGGCGATCTGGACGTGCGCCGGGTTCGAGTGATCATGAGCGGCACAGCTCATCTGGACCCGGAAACCGCCCGGATGGTGAGCAACGAAATCCTCGACCGCGCTCCGCAGCTGACAACCGGCCAACTGAAGGCGCGTCTGCAGCGGCTGTGCATCGAAGTGGATCCGGAAACCGCCAAAGCCCGATATGAGGAAGCGGTTGAGGAAAGAAGGGTGATTGTCGATCCTTCCGAAGACGGGACGGCTCATCTACTGGGGTTGGATCTCCCTCCCGATCGCGTCGCTTCGGCCAGCGCCTTTGTCAACCGGGTCGCTCGCAGCCTGAAGCGGAACGGTGAGCTGCGCTCGATCGACCAGTTGCGCGCCGACGTGTTTCTCGACCTGCTCGAGGGTCGCGGCTTCGGCACGACACGTGACCGTGGCGGGGTGGAACTGCGAGTCGACCTCGCGACTCTCACTCAACTGTCCGAAGCGCCGGGGGAGTTGGCCGGATATGGTCCGGTCATTGCCGACATCGCCCGTCAGGTTACCGATCGACAACACGGGAGTCGCTGGCGATATGTCGTGACCGACCCCTACACCGGTCTCCCGGTCCATCACGGAACCACCCGGCGGCGTCCCACCGCTACCCAGCAACGTCATGTCGAGGTCCGAGATCTCACGTGTGTCTTTCCCGGTTGCCGAATGCCCTCAACTGCCTGCGATCTCGATCATCGTGTCGCTTGGGCCGAGGGCCGGCGCACCGCTACAGACGAATTGGCGCCTGCTTGCCGACACGACCACATAATCCGTCACCGTCACGGCTGGACATATCGGCCACTTCCGGGCGGCGACTATCTGTGGACCAGCCAGCTTGGTCACTCCTACACCACCAGCGGGCGATCCCCCTAGACCGGACCGGCGGGTTCATGCGAGCGGACTCGGCGTGCGGGCAACATCCGGGACCCGTGTTGTGACAACGCCTAATCGCGGGGCTACACGGCGAGTTCGGTTGTCTCGGCTGCCTCCGGCGATGGGTTGTTTCGACCTGGAAGCGAAATCGGGGCGACGAGGTGACGGTTTGTATTCGTCTTCGACGGCCGTCTGCCGGCGCCTTCATCGGTCATCGCCAGGAGAAAGAAGAAGAGTCCGTACAGAACCAGTATCAGGAACACAATGGTCATAGACAACTCCTATGGATTCCTCCACAGGTTCCGCGACTGAGGTTCATGCACGCCCCTCGTGAGGGTTAATTGATCGATAAATATCGTTGATCGGGGCCCTCGAAGATCGCACGGCCGATCGTCGTCGTGGCTCAAGCCCTCGCGTTCACCTACCGAAGGAAGGTGGTGAGGTTCAGACGGATGTTCGCTGCCCTCGCACTGGCTGGTTTGGCTGGTGCGTGTGGCGGTTCGCCCGAACCGGCTACCCCTGGGCGGACCGCCCTCCTAGAGGCCCTTCTCCATCTCCCTGCGAATGTCCTCTTCTGAGATCGGTTTCTCGAAATAGGCGCTCCAGGCGTTGAATGTCAATCCGACTCCCCAGCCGGCGATGGGCCAGATCGGCCAGAAGTAGCCTGCTCCGGACGCGGCCCAGATCACGACGAGCAGGGTGTTCACGATCAGGTACACCGCCAGGTGATTCTTGAACTCTCGCTTGGCCTTCACTCGCTTGAAGGCAGCCTCACGGCGGGCATCGTGGTCGTCCATGCCTCTCCTCCCTAGGTGCCTACGTCGGAATGTACCCGTCCCGAGGGGCCGGTGCGGTCCCAAACGTTCTTTGCATGCGCCCCTCCGCCGACGCTGACACTCCGAGTCGACGCAGAGGTCCTAGCCTGGAGCGGATGCGCTGGTCGGATCGATTGCAGACAGTTTCTCGACGTGGGGGAACGCCCACGCTCATGGTCCTGGCCGGATTGGTCGGAGTGGGCGCCGGCCTCGGCGCGTTTGTGTTGATCAAGGCCATCGATCTGGTTGGATCGGGAGCATCGTTGGTCGATGATCGGCTGGGCCGGGCGTGGCCGCTCGTGACGATCCCGGTTGGCATCTGGATCGCTTCGCGGCTCACAGCCAGGTTCGCGCCTGAGGTCGCCGGTCACGGGGTCCCTCAGATCATCGCCTCGATCGCGGTGCGTGGTGGGCATATTCGGGCCCGGGTCGTAGGCCTCAAAACGATTGCTACTGCTCTCACCATCGGGAGCGGCGGTTCTGCCGGCCGGGAAGGCTCGATCGCTCAAATCGGCTCGTCGATCGGTTCGTGGGTGGCCAGAGTGGCGCGTCTGGGCGAAAACGATGTGAGGGTCCTGGTGGCGGCCGGTGCCGGCGCAGGAATCAGTGCTACCTTCAACGCCCCGATTGCCGGGATGTTCTTCGCGATGGAGGTGATCCTCCGGGAATTCTCGCTGCGTCACGTCCACACTGTGGTCGTGGCGTCGGTGGCGGGAGCGGTGGTGAGCCGCTCGTTGGTCGGTGAGGATCTGACCTTCGAAGTCTCTGCATACGCCCTGGAGGATCCCAGGCAATTGCTGCTGTACGGTTTGCTGGGATTGGTGACGGTGGCCGTTGCCTGGCTCTTCCTGGCTGCCTTGGATTGGTTCGAGATCCGGCCAGGTAGATTGCCCGCTTGGTCTCGATCCCTGCTGCTGGCGCTGGTAGTGGCGTTGCTCGGTGCGGCCGGAAAGCGCCTACCGGGCGCCGCTCACCCGCATGGGCATCCACCCGGCCCACGGAGGCGTGACGGACTTGCTCGACACGATCAGCGTCGGCGACGTCGTTCAGCGCGAAGTGATCACGGTGAACCCGGATCAAACCCTCGGCGAGGTGCAGGGCTTGCTACAACGGAATCGCTTGCACGGTGTTCCGGTGGTGTCTGATGGACGCCTCGTGGGGCTGATCGCCGAATCCGACATCGTGCGGGCCGGCGGCCCCTCCGATCAAGTGCGGGCCGCCGACGTCATGACGCCGAATCCTGCGACCGTAATCCCGCAGACGCCGGTCTCGGAGGCGCTGGAGCGTATGGCCGCCCTCGGAGTCGGTCGGCTCCCGGTGGTCGACGCAGTCGACGCAACGAGCCTGGTCGGGATCTTCAGACGAGCAGATGTGATCACCGCCTACCACACAGCACTGGGCACGATTGCGCGCCAAGGTGCGCTGCCCGATCGGCTGCGCGCTCGAACCCAGGCGGAAGCCCGATTCTTCGAGGTCGGCATCCCGGTCGGGTCTGCAGCCGATGGTCGACCGGTCAGCGAATTCCCCTGGCCAGACGGATGCCTGCTCGTGTCGATCAACCGCGGGTCCGATCTGCTGATCCCCTCCGGCTCGACCGTTCTTCAGGCGGGCGACGCCATCACAGCATTCGGAGGCGATGGACCGCGCGACCGCTTGGCGGAACGACTGGCGGTGGGCGCCGATCCGGACCTTCCCGGATAGCTCTGTTCAATCAGGCCGTTCGTGCACTCACTGTGCGGCGCTACTGGTATTCGGCTATTCATCGGCGCGAAACCGATTCGAAACACCTGTCCCTTAGGTTGCCACCACGCCACCACGGCGTGCAGGGTGAGGGATGCCATACCGAGCCCGGAACAGGTAACGGCAAGGGAGAAGATCCGATGAAGCGAAGACTGCTGTTCGTGGGCACGGGAGCGAGCCTGGCAACGATTGTGCTGGCCGCACCCGCGTTTGCGCAAGATGGGACGACGGCCGACGCCGTGCAGGCAACTCTCGACAATATCTGGGTTCTGGTCGCCGCGGTGCTGGTGATCTTCATGCAAGCCGGTTTTGCGCTCGTGGAGGCGGGTCTCACACGAGCCAAGAACGTCGCCAACATCATGATGAAGAACCTGATGGACTTCTCAGCGGGAGTTCTGGCGTTCGCCACCGTGGGCTTTGCCATCGCGTTTGGTGCTGGCAACAGCTTCTTCGGGACCGAAGGGTGGTTTCTCGACCCGGACCACTTCACTGACGGCTACTTCGGTACGCTGTCGCTTCCCACGTTCTTCATCTTCCAGGTGGCCTTCGCCGCCACTGCCGCCACGATCGTCTCGGGGGCGATGGCCGAACGCACCAGGTTCAAGAGCTACTTCATCTACAGCTTCGTCATCACGGCCCTGATATACCCGGTTGTGGTGCACTGGCTGTGGGGCGGAGGCTGGCTCGCCGAGCTCGCGACTCCCATGATCGACTTCGCCGGATCCACCATCGTCCATAGCGTCGGCGGGTGGGCGGCACTAATGGGAGCCATCGTCCTCGGACCCAGAATTGGGAAGTACGGCAAGGACGGCACACCCCGCGCAATCCCCGGGCATTCGATCCCGTTTGCGATCCTCGGGGTCTTCATCCTCTTTGTGGGATGGTTCGGGTTCAACCCCGGCTCTGAACTCGCAGCCGATGCCGCGGTCGGCGCGATCGCCCTCACCACCTTGATCGCAGGTGCGGCCGGTGCCGTCTTCGCCACCTTCACGGTGTGGATCAAGACCGGCGCGCCTGATGTGGCCATGGCCGGCAACGGGACGCTTGCCGGTCTCGTGGGTATCACCGCCGGAACAGCCAACGTATCCAATTGGGGTGCCGGAATCATCGGCGCCCTCGCCGGGGTCATCGTGGTCTTCTCGGTCTTCTTCATCGATAGGCGCAAGATCGATGATCCGGTCGGGGCGATCTCGGTGCACGGCGTATGTGGAGCCTTTGGAACGCTGATGGTCGGCCTACTCGCCACCGACGGTGGCCTGTTCTACGGTGGTGGCTTCGATCAACTCCTCACCCAGTTCATCGGCGTGGCGGCAGTATTTGCCTTCGTGACCATCACAGCCGGGTTGCTGTTCCTGGCCATCAAAACGACGGTTGGGCTCCGGGTGCCGGCCGAAGAGGAGATCGAAGGCCTGGATGTCGTCGAACACGGCGCTCCGGGTTACGGTCCTGATGTGTTCGCCACGGCGCCGGCCGCGGGTTGAGAGGAGTAGCAGATATGCAACTGGTGACTGCAGTGATCAAGCCGCACAAGGTCGATGAAGTAATCGAGGCACTGAAATCCACAGGGATTCAAGGTATGACCGTCACAGAGGTGAAGGGATTCGGGCGCCAGGGTGGGCACACTGAAACCTACCGCGGTGCCGAATACACGGTCGATTTCACACCGAAGGTCAAGCTCGAGATCGTGGTCGATGCGACCGACGTTGCGAGAGTGACCGACGTGATCCAGTCCACGGCCGGCGCCGGGCAGATCGGAGATGGCAAGATCTGGGTAACGCCGATCGACGCCATCATCCGGATCCGTACCGGTGAGCAGGGTAGAGACGCCATATGACCGATCGGGAACCGGGTCGGGCGCCGGCGGTCGGTGCCAACATCGATAGGTGAGTGTGGGCGAAGATCGGTCCGGATGTCGCTCCGGGCGATCCCGGGTGGGCGTTCAGTCGTGCAACCGCTGCTCGATTCGACTCTGGAGGGCGGCTAGGTCTGTCTCGTCGCGAGTGGGTGTGCCGGCCCGGCGAACGTGGAAGATGTCACGGGCCTGGCCGCCCATCGTGTCGATCTTGGCGAGATAGACGTCCAGCGCTTCGTCGTGGAGTACTTCGACGATGTCGGCGAGCAGACCGACGCGGTCCGGAGCCCGGACCTCGATGACGGTATGGCGACTCGTGTTGTCGGCTCGCACCTCGATCGAGGTCCGATCGTCTCCAGGCCGTCGATACGCCTTGACCCGTTCGTGGATGACCGGGCGGAGGTCCCGCTCGTTGGTGAGCGCAGCGACGAGGTCCCCGGTCACCCGATCCCATCGGTCTGGTGCAATCATCGCACCGGTTCGATCATCCGCGACATGAAACGTATCCAGGGCGACTCCATCCGATCGTGTTCGTAGACGAGCGTCCATGACTCCGACGCCGTTGGCAGTGAAGGCCCGGCTCACGGCGAGGAGAAAGCCTGCCCGGTCGGTGCCCGCCACGAGGACCCGTCCTTCATCTCGTGGATCGACCGAGATGAGGCCGGGCATGTCGAGTTGTGAGGCGATGTCAAGGTGCCATGCCACCTCGCGGGGCGAGGTTGTGTCGAGGTAGCCGGCCGGCATTGCGGCGACGTGTTCCTCTATCAAGCGGCGGTCGAGGGTGCCGGCGGCAAAGTCAACGATCGCGTCGATGTCGGGCGTAGCCCGGGCGGTTTCACCCGTCTCGAGAGTTTTGGCCACGCTCCGGTAGAGCCTCCTGAGCAAGGTGGCCCGCCACTCGCTCCACATGGTCGAACCCGTCGCCCTCAGATCGGCGATCGTCAGCAAGTACAGAAGTTGGAGCTGGCGCCGGTCTTCGACCACCGTTGCGATCTCATCGATCACCGCCGGGTCGGCGATGTCGCGACGCGTGGCAGTTTGGGCGAGGAGCAGGTGATGGCGAACCGCGTTGACTACGGTGGCGACGGTCGCCGGTCCGAACCCGGCGCGGCGCAGGAATGTCGCGGCGAGGTCGGCTCCGACCGCCTCGTGATTCCCTCCTCTTGCCTTCCCGATGTCGTGGAGGAGAGCGGACAGCAGTAGTTCCTCCGTTGATCCGATTTCGTCGATTATGCCTGCAAAATCGCCTCTCTCGGTGATGATCGATTGCATTTCGTCAACCGCACGCCAGAGGTGAGCGCCAGCCGGATGCTCGTGAAAAGGGGCGAGTTGCGGGGCGGTCGCCACGGGCGTCCACTCAGGAAAATTGCGTCCCACCCATCCCAGTTCCTCGAGGAGGCCGAAGATGGTTCGCCCGCGGGCACCGGCCGAAAGCAGCATGATGAAGGCCCTCCGATCGGCCGCCGTCCATACCGTGGAAGTAGTCGCGCGGATGAGCTCCTCCTCGGTGGAGTCGAGCCACGCTCCTTCAGGGCGGCCTGCCGCCCGGACCGCGATCGCCATCACGCCGTCTCCCGCGTCGACATCTTGGGTGGGTTCAGGTGAGGAGAATCGGGTTCGTATCGCCCCGAACACCCTGCGTCCCAGTCCGAATGTCGGGTCCGATTCGACGTGAAGGTCGGGCCAGCGACGGTCGGCTAGGCGGTCGCCGATGTGCAGAGCAGTCGTGAGGGACATCGCCAGGGAGTGGACGTCGGTATTGAGCCATCGGGCGGCCGGTTCCCGCAAATCGACAACGAACCTGTCGACGGCTCGACCCGCCGACGCGTGGAGTGCGTTGCGTACCGAAAGCAGCGTCACCTTGGCGTCACGCTCATCCTGGGTCGGCGTGTCGGACACGAGATCGAGTAACTGGGATCGCCGGCGTTCCCACCAGAACCCCTCGTGGGTGCGCAGCGCACCTCGTCCCTGTTTGACGTCTGCAGCCATCAACGGGTAGGGCTCGGCGAGTCGCCGTTCGCGCTCTTGTTCGGCGAGGCGTGGTGCCAGAGGCTGCCGGCGGGCCAGATCGGCCAGCGCATCCTCGAACTCACCGAACAGGTCTACGTCGCCTACGACGAGACGAGCCGAGAGGAGCGTCGTGAGCGTCTCGAGCTCCGCGCCGCCGGCCTCGCGGCACTGTTCGACAGTTCGCACCGCATGTCCTACCTTGATATTGGCGTCCCACAACGGATAGAAGACCGCCTTGATCAATGGCTCTGTATTGCGGTGGCGGTGGAGCAACATCAAATCAACGTCGGACCACAGACACTGTTCACGGCGGCCGTAGCCTCCCAGCGCAACGATCGCCGCCCCATGACCAACGCCGGTACCGAGCTGCTGGAGTGCGGTATCTAGGCCGCTGGTCAATGCCGCACAGGTTTCCGGTCCGCCGTCGCCGATCGGCTTAACACTCACACTGGTGCGAAGGGCGAGAAACGTGGCGAGCGGGCTTGGGTTCATAGGTTCCTCGCGGCGAGCTGGCGGGAATCAAGAGTGGCTGTTCGGAGGCCCGGATGTCAAGATGGCGCCGATCCGCCGGTCGCGGTGGTTCCTGAACCAAGAATCGAAGCAGACCCGGGAGATGTGTCAATCGTGGGCGAACCTGCTCTACCAAGAATGATGAGTGCCGCAGTACTCGAGCAAAGCGGTGGACCGCTACTCATCAGGGATGTGCAGGTGCCTGTTCCAGGCGCGGGTGAACTGCTGGTGGAGGTAGAAGCATGTGGTGTCTGCCACACGGATCTGCATCTCCGCGACGGTGAGGAAGAAGCCGTCGCCTATCCGCTCATACTCGGTCATGAGGGCATCGGGCGGGTCGTTGCGTTCGGCCGGGAAACATCAAGCCTTTTCAGACTCGGAGATCGGGTCGGTTTCGGCTGGATATACGACACCTGCCTGGATTGCGAGGAATGTCGCACCGGCCACGAGACGACCTGCCTCGCTCAACGCGCACGGGGACATGGCCGCGACGGAGCGTTCGCCGAATACGCCCTGGTACGCGAGTCCTTCGCAGTCCCCGTCAACAATGACCGGGACCCCGTCGAACTAGCGCCCTGGATGTGTGCCGGCGTCACCGCCCTTGCCGCGATCCGCAAGACGGAGCTGGGGCCGGGCACGACCTGCGTGATCTTCGGTTGTGGTGGACTGGGGCTGTTCGCGATCGGGTTCGCCAAGCAGCATGGGGCAAGAGTGGTGGCCGTCGACCTGAGTGACGCCAAACTCGCCGGCGCGCGAGCGAACGGCGCCGACCATCTGGTTCTGGCCGGGCCGCAGGCCGGGCGAGGGATACGCGACCTTGGCGGTGCAGAGGTCTTCCTCAACTTCGCGCCGAGTGCGGCGGTGTGGGATACGATCATCGAATCCGCCAATCCGCGGTCTTCGGTGGTCTTCGTAGCGCTTACCGGTGACAGGATTCCACTGTCGATGACCTGGCTAATCGACGGTGGGCACCGTCTCACCGGCTCCTCGGTGGGCAGCAGGCAGGACATGCGCGATGCGCTGGTTCTGGCTTCACGCAGCGCTCCCCTCATCGACATAGAGAGAATCTCTCTCACGGACGTGAACGGTGCGCTGGATCGGCTGAAAGCCGGGCGAATCAAGGGACGTGCCGTCGTGGACTTCTCTGCGGAATGATTCGAGGGGTGGTCTTCAACGGACGGCTTCGACGAGACGGCGGGTCGAAGGGCGTGGCACCGATGCAGGGGCTACTATCGCCACGTCTGGTCAAGAAGGCAGAGGCGTCCGAAGAGAGAGGTCATTGTGACTGAATCATCGATCAGCAGACGGGAATTCTTGCAACGGTCGGGTGCTGCCGGGGCGGTGCTCCTACTGCCGGGGCTGCTGGCTGCCTGTGGTACCGCCGAAGAGGCGACTACCACCAGTGCGGCCGGGCCGATCGACCTTGCCGGCTCGAAGATCAAGGTCGGGACCTACGGCGGTTTCTTCGAAGAGAATTTCGCGGCCATCTATCCGGATTTCACCGCGGAGACCGGGATCGAAGTGGAGTCGATTTCCCAGCCAACCTCAGAAGCATGGGTCGTGCAACTCGAACAAGCGGCCCAGGCGGGAGCGATCCCGGCAGACGTTTCGATGCTTTCAGTAGTCGGGATGCTCCGTGCCATGAAGGGTGACATCCTCGCCGGCTTTGACGAGGCGACTCTTCCCAACAGCCAGTACCTGGCCCCGGGATTCGTGCGCAAGGACGACTCCGGTTTGGTGAAGGGGGTTGGGGCGGTGTCCTGGTACATCACGCTGGTGTCCAACACCGATCGTGTGGCGGAGAGCCCCGACACCTGGACCGCGTTGTGGGACCCGCAATGGGCAGACAGCCTCACGCTGCTTTCTCAGCCCGGCAACGCGTTTCTTCTCGAGATCACGGCAGTGTCATTTTTCGGAGGCAAGGAGATCCTCGCCACGCAAGACGGCGTCGAGGAAGTGCTTGCCAAGCTGGCCGAGGTGAAGCCCAACGTGAAGCTGTGGTATCGCGACGAAGCGACGGCTCAGCAGGCCCTCAACACCGGTGAGGTAGCAATGGGCCAGTTCTATCACGACATCACCGAGTACGCCGCTTCTCAGGGTGAGCCACTCCGCAGCGTCTTCCCCAAAGAGGGCGCGATCCTGGACTCCGGGGAATGGGCAATCACCAAGACCACCGAGAACCTCGCCGCCTGCCAGGTCTTCATCAACTGGATGTGCCAGCCGGCCGTGCAGGCTCGGTTGGCCAGAACCCTCGGCACGTCGCCCACCGTCGCCAAGGAACACATGGACCTGACCGATGAGGAGTACGCCTCGTTCTCCGGACCCGGGCCGGATGCCGCCATTCGACCGGACTACAGGATCTACGCAGATTGGGAAGACTGGATCAACCAGAAGTGGACAGAGCAGATCTTCTCCGAGTAGCCCCCGACAGCTGGCTCGTTCTCGACAGCCTCGTCAAGCATTTCGGCTCGGTTCGAGCCGTGGATGGCGTGAGCCTGGGTCTTCCCGAGGGAAAACTCATCTCGTTTCTGGGTCCGTCAGGCTGCGGAAAGACGACGTTGCTGAGGATGATCGCCGGCCTCGAGGTACCCACCAGCGGAAGGGTTATGGTCAACGGTGACGACATCACCGACGAACCGTCACACACACGCGACGTCGGAATGGTGTTCCAGTCGCTGGCGTTGTTCCCCCATCTGAACGTCCGACAGAACATCGGCTATGCCCTCCGCATTCGGGGCGGCTCTGCTTCCGACATGCAGCGTCGAGTCGACGAGTTGTTGAGCCTGGTAGACCTGGAGGGGTTGGGGGAGCGGCGGATCACCAAACTTTCCGGGGGTCAGCAACAGCGAGTCGCAATGGCTCGGGCACTTGCGCGCGATCCCAAGCTGTTCTTGCTCGACGAGCCGCTTTCTGCCCTTGACGCCAACTTGCGTGAGGCGCTGCAAGTGGAGTTGCGTCTCCTCCAGCAGCGCCTGCACGTCACCACCGTGATGGTGACACACGATCAGCGAGAAGCGATGACCATGTCCGACCTGGTGGTCGTGATGAACCACGGTCGCGTCGAGCAAGTCGGTCCACCGCTCGAGGTATACCGGCGACCCGCCACGGCGTTCGTTGCTCGCTTCATCGGATCCACGAATCTGCTGGGTGTCCGGGTCACCAGAGCCGGGTTCGGCGAGGTGGCGAATCGCGAGTTTGCGTTCTCGCCCGGTCACTCGGAACCATCGATCGGCTCGGAGATCCAGATTTCGGTTCGCCCTGAGAATGCCCGGATTATCCCCCCGGATGACCAGGGATCAAACATGGTTCCGGGCACCGTCGTGTTTGTCCGAGATCTGGGCGAGTCCTTCGAGTGCTACGTCGATTGTGGCCTCGAGCAGAGCATTGTGGTGTCAGGAAGCCCCCAGGAACATCCCGACGTGGCCCAGGGTGACCCCGTCACCGTGTATTTCCCGCCGGAATCGTGCGTCGTCGTGGCATCGTGAGCACCGACACCACCGAGCAGGCGACGGACACGCCGCTCCGCGCCTATCGCGTCCTCGCCTTCCCGGTGGCCGTCCTCGGGATCTTCTTTCTGGCCCCCTTCGGCTTCATGCTGGCAACCTCGTTCTACCGGCGAATCGAGGGAGGTTTCTACGAACCGGCATTCGTTACCGACAGTTACGAACGACTCTTCAGCAAGATATTCCTCGAGCGAACGGCCTTCTCGATTCAGATCTGCCTGTTGGTCGCCCTTCTGGTCGTGCTGATCGGTTTCCCGTTCACCTTCTTCTTGACGCGGATGCGCCAGCGAAGTCAGACCGTTCTGCTGGTGCTCACCTTGTCGGCCTTGACGCTGTCGGAAGTGATCGTCGCGTTCTCCTGGAACGTCATTCTGGGAAGGTCGTCCGGATTGTCTAACGTGCTCGTTTGGCTGGGTTTGATGAGCGAGCCAAAGTCGTACGCGCCCAGCTACCTGGCGGTGGTGCTCGGGCTCATGTACATCGCCTTTCCGTACTGCATCCTCACCCTCTACCCTTCGCTGTCACGACTAGATCGGGAGATCACCGAAGCTGCGGAGACCCTGGGAGCATCACCGTGGCGAACCTTCTGGACGGTGGTAGTGCCGATCAGCCGTCTCACGATTCTGGCCGCGTTCCTTCTTGTCTTCGTGTTCACCCTCGGCAGCTACCTGATTGCGGCCATTCTGGGACGCCCCCAGCATTGGACGCTGTCGGTGTTCATCTCAGATCAGGCAACCTTCAATGCCAACGTTCCGTTCGCCGCCGCCATGGCAATGTTCCTCACCGTTCTGAGCCTGGCCATCGTCGGCGCCGTTTCCTGGCTTGGCGGCCGCGGCGAGAGGGTCTCCTGATGCGACCGTTGCGCCGGCTGGTTGTTGGGGTCGTGATCGTGTTTCTCGTTGGCCCGCTGTTCGTCGTGGGAGTCGTATCTTTCAACGAATCCCGCTATATGGCGTTCCCACCCAAGGCCTTCTCCAACGACTGGTATGTCCAGCTGGTTGCCGACAGCCAATGGCGTTCAGCCATGTTCAACAGCTTCACCATCGCCGCCAGCAGCGCGCTGCTCGCCGTCGCCATTGCGCTGCCACTCGCCTATTTCTTGCGCACCTACCGGACTCGTTTCAACGGCGGCCTTTTTGCACTCGGCACGCTTCCGTTCATGCTGCCGCCGGTGATTAGTGCTCTCGGTGCTCTCGTTTTCTGGAATGCAACCGGTCACATCGGCCGAATCGAGAACGTCATCATTGCGCATGGCGTGTTTTTCTCGACGATCCCGCTCATCACAATCACTCTCGGCATGCAGTCCATGGATCCGGCGCTGGGCGAGGCGTCACGCACGCTGGGGGCCGGCCCCCGGGTCACGTTCCGAACGGTGACGCTTCCGCTGCTCCTGCCGTATCTCGTCACCGGTTACGCGGCAGCGTTCGTGTTGAGCTTGAACGAGTACATCGTTGCTTTCATGGTTGCCGGCTTCTCGGTGGTGACACTGCCGATCAAGATCTTCAACAGCCTGCGATACGGTTTTACCCCGACGATCGCGTCAGTGTCCGTTGTGTTCACGTTGCTCGCCACTACCGTGTTTTCGCTGTTCGCGGCATTCGGGAATCTCCCCAAGTTTCTCGGCGCCGAGTTCTCGGACCGCTGATGCCAATTCAGCTCAATCCATGGATCGAGTCGGTCGCCTTCCCGCCGATTGCAGAGGTACGCGGTTGGTCGGAGGGCAGGAGCTTTCCTCGGTCCAAGCCTTTGATCGACCTTACGCAGGCGGTACCCGACTACCCGCCTCCGCCAGAGCTCATCGCCGACCTCGCCGGGCGGCTGACCGACCCGCAGACCGCTTTGTACACCGATTTGGAGGGGCTCGGCCCCCTCCGCCGAGCCCTGGCCAGGCACCACTGCGCCATGTACGCGGCTGATTTGGATGCCGGGGACTTCATCATCACGGCTGGCGCTAGTCAGGCATTCTGGCTGGCCCTGTTGGCCGTCTGCCGGCCGGGTGACGAAGAGTGGTCGTGCCGGTGCCCTACTACTTCGATCACATCATGGCGATGGAGGCGCTGGGAATCACCCCGGTGCTGGTACCGATCGGCGAGGGGCACGCCGGGATTCCGGATGCCGCAGACATCGCGGCGCTCCTTGGCCCCCGCACCCGGGCGATTCTCCTCGTGACCCCCAACAACCCGACCGGAGCAGTTATCCCTTCCACGGTGATAGACGAGATAGCCGAGTTGTCCCACCGCCACAGCATCGCCCTAATCGTCGACGAGACATACGCCGATCTGTTGTCGGGTGGAAGCGCTCCCCACAGTCTCTTTAGTCGGTCCGATTGGGGAGAGTTGCTGATCCATATCTACAGCTTCTCGAAGGTGTTCGGAATGACGGGATACCGGGTGGGGGCGCTGGCCGCCGGGCAACGGGTGAGAGAGGCGGCGTTGAAACTCCACGATACGATGATGATCTGTGCCCCCCATCCGGCGCAACTGGCCGCTCTCTACGGGTTGGAGCGTCTCGGGGATTGGGCCGCCGCCAATCGTGCTGAGATCTATCTGCGCCAGTCGACGTTTGCCAGCGCGCTGGCGGCGGCCGGATCACCGTTCCGACTGGAGGCAGCCGGAGGATACTTTGCCTGGCTCCGCCACCCTTATCCCGACCGGACAGATTTCGATGTCGCCCGTGCGCTGTTCGAGGAACAACACCTCCTGACGCTTCCCGGGACAGTGTTCGGTCCCGGTCAAGAGGCATACCTTCGCCTGGCGGTGGCAAACGTCGACGCAACGGACCTGGAGGAGGTGGCCCAACGGCTGGCCGCGCAGGGAGTTGAAAGCCGATGAAGGACCTCCGCTTCGTTCCTGCCACGGAACTGGCAAGCATGATCAGCCGCCGTGATGTCTCCCCGGTCGAAGTAATCGATGCTTTTCTGGCTGCGATCGAACAGTACAATCCGGCCCTCAATCTGTTCTGTTTTGTGTATCCGCATGAGGCCCGGGCTGCGGCCCGACGAGCCGAAACCGCAGTTCTGAAGGGTGACCCGCTTGGCCCGTTGCACGGGGTGCCCTTCGCCATCAAGGACTTCACGCCGACGCGCGGGAAGCGCACAACGCTCGGCTCATACGCCTTCGAGCACTGGGTACCGGACGACGATCCTCCGATTCTCGATCGTCTGTACGGGGCAGGTGGAATCCTCATCGGGAAGACAACCACTCCCGAATTCGCCCACTCCGGGTTCACCTATTCACCCTTGTGGGGCGTCTCGCGCAATCCCTGGGACCCGACCCGGACTCCGGGAGGAAGCTCTGGTGGATCGGCGGGTGCGGTTGCCGCGTCGATCGTGCCGATTGCCGAAGGGTCTGACGCAGGTGGGTCGATCAGGATCCCCGCCGCTTTCTGCGGAGTGGTCGGCTTCAAGCCGTCCCACGGAAGGATTCCCATGCACATAACTCCCAACGACTTCGAGTCCATCTTCCACCTCGGCCCGATCGCCCGTACGGTGACCGACGCGGCGCTCATGTTTTCCGTCATGCAGGGTCCGGACGAACGGGACCCGACCTCGCTGGTGCCGAGCCTCGATGTTTCGCTGCGACCCGACACCGATCTGACTGGGGTGAGGCTGGCGCTCTCCCTCGATCTGGGGTACTACGCCATCGATCCTGAGGTGGCGTCGGCGGTGACGACCGCGGCCGGAGTGTTCCGAAGTCGGGGAGCGATCGTCGAGGCGGTCGACCTTGGCTGGAGCCGTGAAATCAACGACGCCTGGTTCGCATATTGGGGAGTGGTAATGGCCGCCTCCTACGGAGATATGGTTGCCGAGCACGGCCACCATATGGATCCCGGCGTCCGCGCGCTCATCGAATCTGGCAGCTTGATGTCGGCGGTAGACCTCAAACGAATCGAACTGCTCCGTAGCCGTCAATGGCAGGCGATACGGCCGATTCTCGAGCAATATGACGCACTGCTGTGCCCGACTACGGCCCTCACCGCCCCACCTGCCGAAGCCAATGACCGCGATTTTGAAGGCACGACCCCCGACGGCAGGTACGCAGGGCTGGATCTGACGTCGCCGTTCAACTTCATCGGTCAATGCCCGGTCGTGTCGGTGCCGTGTGGGTTCTCGCGGGATGCCATGCCCATTGGCATGCAAATCGTCGGGCGACGATTCGATGACGCGTCCGTCCTTCGACTGGCGGCCGCATTTGAAGAAGCAGCGCCGTGGAAGCAACGCCGGCCTCCCCTGAAAGCTGGTGCACCATGAGAATCGCCGCGGCTCAGGCAAGCCCTGTCTGGCTCGACCCGTCGGCCACCACCGTCAAAGTGATCGAATGGCTGAACGAGGCACACCAACAGAAGGTCGATCTCGTCGCTTTCCCCGAAACCTTCCTGTCCGGGTACCCGTTCTGGGTGAGCCTCACCGACGGTGCCCGATTCGACGATCCCGACCAGAAGAAGGCGTACGCCGCCTATCTGGATTCGGCAGTCGAGATGGACGGCGAGGAATTGCGCGTCATCACAGAAGCGGTGCGAGATCTGGGCATATTCACCTACCTGGGAACCACCGAGCGGGCCACAGGACCGGCGAGTGGGACGATCTATTGCACGCTGGTGGCGATCGATCCCGCCCATGGGATCGTCTCTGCGCACCGAAAACTCATGCCGACCCACGAGGAGCGGATGGTGTGGGGCATCGGTGACGGGAACGGTCTGAGAGCCCATCAAGTGGGAGGGATGAGGGTCGGAGGTCTCAATTGCTGGGAGAATTGGATGCCCCAGGCTCGACACGCCCTGTATGCGGCGGGTGAGGATCTGCATGTCTCGGTGTGGCCCGGGTCGACCCATCTCACCCGGGATATCACCCGCTTCATCGCGCTCGAGGGCCGGGTCTACTCCCTTGCCGTCGGAGCGGTCCTGTCCGGGACAGACGTCCCCTCCGGCTTTCCATTTGCCGATCTGCTCAAGGAGGCAGACCTTGCTTCGTCCTACGACGGTGGTTCCGCGATCGCCGACCCAAGTGGTCACTGGCTGGTGGAACCGGTCTCGGGAGAGGAACGCTTGGTCATAGCCGATATCGATCCGGCCGTGGTGAGAGCCGAGCGCCAGAACTTCGATCCGACCGGTCATTACAGCCGGCCCGACATCTTCGACGTCACCGTCGATCGCCGGCGACAAGCCGCCGCCCATTTCGAAGACTGAATCTTCGGATATCGGGGCGTCCCCCCACCTGCAGAGGCCGGGGGAGTGAGGGTATCAGCGCGATGATGGGCCGTATCTAAACTGGCGGCAGCCTCAACTTCTGGGATGACTATGGCCGCGGCCGGACAAGAACGCCTGACTGATCAGATGATCGATGATATCGCAGGTCGGCTGGCGGGAGGTCAACGGGTTCGTCGGACGCTGCCCCCCGGCGGGAGGCTATCCATCGACCGGCAACTCCCTTTCCTGTTCGTCTACCGGCCGCCCAGAACGGGCATCGATCCGGGTCTCGCCGGATTGATCAACGGTGAAGCCTCATATCTCATTGCTCCGACGCGGGTTGGAGCACATTCCTGGATCGCCCGTTTGGTGAAACGCATCGCTGAAGTCACCACGTCCAGGTTTGGTGGGTTCCTCATCGTCGAGATCTGGGCAGCCGAGGAAGACCCAGAGAACCAGCGCGACAACCAGACCGCCTCATTCCGGCTGCTCGTCGACAAGAACTGGGCAGATTCAGCGACCGTCGAGCGGTTCGTCGGCTCGCTCACCGGAGTCCGGATTCTGAAGCGCAAAGCGAAGGTCGCGGTGGTCCGCGGCGGCCGGCTCTCGCCGCCCGGCCTCCCGGTGCTGCTGACACCAAAGCAGGCCCGTGAGCTCTCCACCCGCTATGTCGGAGTTGAGGTGGTGCCGATCTACCGCGACGCCGCCACGGGAGAGGATTTCCCGATTCTGCAGCGCTCGCTCGCTCGCCAGATGGACACTGCCTTCCGCCGTGCAGCCTTCGAGTTTGCTCGGTCCGAGACGGCTCATCGCCCGCTCCACTACCAGGCACTCGGCCGTTCGACCTTCGTGCGGGCGGTCAAGGAGGTCGACCGCGCCCTGAGCAGCGTCGCCGACTCCTTCGACCTGCTCTTGGCGGTGACTCCCACCAATTCCGAGCAAGCTTTCCGGACCTTCCAGCGAAACCGGTATGAGAAGGCTCCCCAGTTCAGGTACCGGCCGCGCAACATTGATCCTGCTCTGCTGAAGCGAGACCTCTACAACATCAAAGTGGAACGGATCGAAGACCCGACTCTCGAACACCTCTTCCGTGAGAAGCAGCGCGAACTCGACCTCAAACTCACATTGATAGGGGAGCGCGAACGACCCCGTTTCCTGCCGACCGGTGTAGCTCTCTACGGTGGCGTGGGTTCGGGTCTGGTCGACCTGGCCGCTTCGCTCACACAGTCGTTGGCTGAAGGGTTCACCGGCACGCGCGGGCGCAATGTCGACGTGGCCACCTTTGTGACCAGGGCTGAGTCAGAACTCGAGAGATACAGGGCCATCGACCCGGCAATGTTGGGAAGAGTCATCGTGCGTGATGACATCGTGTCGCTGATGGTGTCCTCCGGCGACCTCCTGGTCGGATCCGGCATGAGCTTCCCGGCTCACCGTGTCGAGCCGCTCATCCAGCACGAAATCGGGACTCATGTGGTCACTTACTGGAACGGCCGGGCTCAGCCGTTCCGGCTGCTCGCCACCGGTCTCGCCAACCACGACGAGCTTCAAGAGGGTCTGGCCGTATTCACCGAATACCTGGTCGGCGGCCTCACGCCGATCCGGCTCAAGGCCTTGGCCGGCCGAGTGCTGGCAGCCCACGCGGTCGTCGACGGCGCGACGTTCATAGACACATTCCGGTTGCTGCGCGACGAGCATGGCTTCTCGGCGCGAGCCGCCTACATCACCTCGATGCGTGTGCACCGGGGTGGCGGCCTCATCAAGGATGCCGTCTACCTGCGCGGGCTGCTCAAGATGTTGGACTACATCAAAGCGGGGGAGAGGCTCGACACTTTGTTTGTCGGGAAGATGGCTGCCGAACATTCGCCGGTCATCGAGGAGTTGCTCAGACGCCGGGTCTTGACTTCCCCTCCGCTGCGACCCCTGTATCTGGACAATCCTGATACGCACTACCGGATCGAACGGGTACGCGAGGGCATCAGCCTCGAGGACTTGACCGATCGCTGATCAGCTCGAACTCGATCCACCGATTTCTTCGAGCAGGCCGGGAAGCGTGGCCCGGAGGGCCTCGAGGGTGCTCACTCAGTAGACCAGGTCGCCCCGAACGAAGGCCGCCGTCCTGTGATCGCCCGGTGACGAGAAAAACCTCTCGGTGGCGGCGACTTCGATGAGTTCGCCGCCGATCAGCAGCCCGGTCCGATCCGCCAGCCGCCGTGCCTGGAAGATGTTATGAGTCACCAACACGATGGTCGTAGCCCGCTCGGCATTGATCCGCCGAATCATGTCCTCGATCAAGCCGACGTTGTACGGGTCGAGATTGGCGGTCGGCTCATCGAGCAGCAGCACGGAGGGTTCGACGATCAGAGCCCGGGCCAGCGCAACTCGCTGTGCCTCACCGGCCGAGAGTGTTCGGGCCGGCGCCTCGGACAGGTCGGTCAAGCCGAGCGCGTCCAACCACCTGTTCAGGTCGGCTTCCGGTCGTTTCTCGTTTCTGAGTTTGAGACCGAACTGGAGATTCGTTCGCACGCTTCTGCGGAGCAAGACCGGATGCTGGAAGACGGTGGTAACCCGGCGCTTGACCTCCATTGAAACGTCATCGGAGACCGGCACTCCCTCGTGGACGATGCTCCCTTCCGTCGGTTGCTCCAGGAAGTTGAGGAGTCGGAGCAGCGTGCTCTTGCCGGCCCCGCTCGGCCCAACGATCGCCAGGACCTCGCCCTGGTGCACGTCCATCTCAGGGATGGCCACAACGCACCGGTCCTGATACCAGTGGCGAACTCCGTTCAACTCGTAGGCGTTCACCGATTCCCCCTACGCACCTGGAGTCGATAGAAGGCGAAATTGGCGACGAATGCCAAGGACAGCAGAATCATCCCCAGAGCCAGCGCCAGGGCGAAGTTACCCTTGCGCGTCTCGAGCACGATCGCCGTGGTCAACACCCTGGTCTGCCCCTCGATATTGCCCCCGACCAGCATCACCGCTCCGACCTCCGAGATGATGCTCCCGAACGCGGCTACCACCGCCGCGGTCACTCCCAAGCGAGCTTCCACCAGCGTTGTCAGCGCCGTTTGCCGGCGGGTCGCCCCCAGCGCCCGCAACTGGACGGGCAACTGAGGATCGACGCCTCGCACCGCAGCCATCGTCAATCCGACGACGAGCGGAAAGGCAATGATCGTCTGGGCCATCACCATGCCGGTGGCCGTGAACAACCAGTCGAGACCGCCCATGGGGCCCTGGTTCGAGAGCAGCAGATAGACGAACAAGCCAACCGCCACCGGCGGAAGCCCCATCCCCGTGTAAATGAGCGGGATGAGCAACCCGGCCCCCCGCACCCTGGGGGAGAGGCCGATCGCCGCACCGGCCGGGATTCCTATGACAAGAGCGATCAGGAGGGCTCCGCCGGTCACCTGCAACGTCAGGCCGACCGTCTCGCGGAGGGCCGGGTCCATGTCCCTGAGCAGCCTCAGAGCATCGATTAGGGCGTCGACCAGGGTCCGCACAGCGATCGATCCGCTAGCCGGACGTCCGCGCGTAACGAATCATCGGTCTCTCCACCGTTGGGAATCCGGATAGAAGAGCGGCTGACCGTAGATGTCGATGCCGTACTCGCCGATTTGCCGCTGCACCTCGACGCTGGTGAGCCAATCGACGAATTGCTGGGCGAGATCGAGATCAATCCCGCCCTTGTCCGGGTTCACCGGAATCACCCCATACGGGTTGAGCAGAGCCGGGTCGGCGTTCTCGTCGATCGTTGTTCCACCCACCATGACCTCCAAACCGCTCAGGCTCTCTCGTTGGGAGAGAAACGTGCCGCGATCGGTGAGCGTGTACGAGCCGGTTTCGTTGGCAAACTGGAGCGTCGCTCCCATCCCTTGCCCGATCGACTGGTACCAGGCGGCATCGGGCGTCAAACCCGCCTCCTCCCACAGGCTCAGTTCCTTCGTATGCGTCCCGCTATCGTCTCCGCGTGAGACGAACGGTGCTTGGGCTGCCGCCAGCGCGACGAGTGCATCTGCGGCCATGGCCGTGCCCTGCACACCGGCCGGATCATCGATCGGACCGACGAGGGCGAAGTCGTTATACATGACATCGGACCGCGCTGTGCCGTGCCCGTCTGCAATGAATGCATCCTCCCTGTTTCGCGCATGGACAAGGATGACATCGGCATCGCCGGCCTCACCGAGCGACAGCGCCTGGCCGGTTCCCACTGCAATGACATCGACGCGAGCCTCGTACTGAGTTTCGAAGCCGGGGAGTAGCGCCTCGAGGAGACCCGAATCGGCGGTGCTGGTGGTGGTGGCCAGGCGCAATACTTGAGGTTCGCTGCTGCCCGAACGGCAGGCTGTCGCGGTCAGGGCCACAACCATCAACAGAACGAGTCGGTTTCTCACAGCGATGAACCTCCACCATGCGGGCGTTATGACAAACCATTATAACGATCACCCGTCGAACTCAGGCCCAACTCTGTGGGGTGTCGCCGAACACCTCGCGGTAGATCGCCGCGAGGGCCGTATCCACCCGATCCCCAAAGACCTTGAATTGCTCAACGTAGCCTCTGCCGGCTTCCGTGAGCTGTGCGCCGCCCCCTCCCGGGCCGCCGGTTTGCGTCTCGATGAGCTTGTCGCCGAGGCGGTCCTCCATCTCCTGGATCTTCTGCCAGGCAACGCGATAAGGCACTTCCATCGTCTCAGCGCCTGCGCTGATGGAACCCTGTTCGGCGACGGCTTCCAGTAGACGCATTCGCCATCGAGAGGCGGCCACCTTCCCGTCCACCTCGAACCAGACGTTGAACTTCGGTTCCATTCGTACAATGCCTTTCGACGGCTTCAGTGAGCGTACCGCGACCGATGCTCATCCAGCCGCCGTCTCCTTGCGTTGAGGGCCCCAAGCTATGCTGATTGATCAGATGTCATTGACCACAAGTCTGTACTCGGAGGACGAAAACGCGAGATCGTCGAGCACCTGTACTGCGGCCTTGGACGGGGCGTGCCGGGACCTTGAAGCCGCTCACATTGCCACGCGTTTGCCGACCGGACGCATCGACGACGGGACGATGGTGTGACCCTCCGGCAGATCTTCTTTCTGTCGGCCTTTGCGCTCCTGTTGTCGATTGGCCAAGTTCTGTTCAAGCAGGCATCAGAGTCGCTCACCAACGGGAGTGGTCCCGGCGGGTTCTTGTCCCTCCTGGAATCCGGCTCCTTCTGGGCTGCGATCGCTCTCTACGGCGGATCCACTCTTCTGTGGATCTGGCTCATCCGCGAAGTCCCATTGAGCCGTGCGTATCCGTTTGTGGCGCTTGCCTTCGTGGTTGTGCCCATCCTGAGCCACTTCGTTCTCGATGAGAGAATTTCGCGTGCCGGTGTGGCCGGCTCGGCATTGATCGTTCTCGGAATCGTCGTATCTCAGGTTTGAGGGCATGACGATCTCACCCACAGGACCGAAGATCGCCGTGGTCATTCCATGCTTCAACGTGGCTGCTCACATACTCGATGTCGTCGCAGCCATTGGCGACGGCGTCGAGCGGATATATGTCGTCGACGATCGCTGCCCCGAAGGTTCGGGTGAGCTTGTTGAGTCCGTTTCAGGGGATCCTCGGGTCACCGTTATCTATCACGATGAGAATCTGGGAGTCGGCGGCGCCACGCTGACGGGGTACAGGCATGCCATTGCCGACAAGATGGACATAATCGTCAAACTCGATGGTGACGGACAAATGGATCCCTCGCTCATACCTGTCTTCGTTGCACCAGTTGTGCAGCATCTCGCCGACTACGCGAAGGGCAACCGTTTCTACGATATAGACAGCATTCGTCCGATCCCCGCTCTACGAAGGATCGGCAACGCAGCCCTCTCCTTCATGTCAAAGCTGTCTAGCGGCTACTGGAGGATCTTTGATCCGACGAATGGATACACCGCCATCGACGCCAGAGTGCTAGCGGTGATGCCACTGGACAAGATGAACAAGCGTTACTTCTTCGAGTCCGACATGCTCTTTCGACTCGGGGTCCTCGGTGCGGTTGTCACCGACATACCGATGCCTGCGATCTACGGTGAGGAGAGAAGCAATCTCAGCATCCTACGATCGATACCGGAGTTCTTCTTCAGACATACGCAGAATCTCCTCAAACGTGTCGTCTACGACTACTTCCTCCGGGACTTCTCGATTGCATCAGTCGAACTGGTGGCGGGATTGGTGTTTCTAACATTTGGAACGATCTTCGGTGCCGTTCGATGGATTGAGAGTATCTCCGGAGGAGTCGCGGCAACGGCAGGCACGGTCATGATTGCTGCACTGCCGGTCTTCCTCGGGACACAACTCCTCCTTTCCTTCCTCAACTACGACATGCAGCGGTTGGGTTCAGTTCCCTTGCACATCAGGTTGGCTCAGCCACCCCGCCAGGATTCTGCGACATCCGATGCATAGCGAGCTCACCCTGGTTGGCGCGGTCATCGAACTGAGTGGCGACTTGCCCACCCATCGCTCCGGTCTTTATGTTTCAGGCGCGTGACGGGCGCCCCACGGGCCTTCAATGGGCTGGGTTGGCTTCAGTCTCCATGTTGGTGGTGGCGGTATCTCTGCTCAAGGTGAAGATGGTCGACGTCCCGGTGCACCTAGCCACGGGCAGACTCATTGTCGAGCAGGGCGTCTTCCCAACGACGAATACGTTCAGCTGGACCTTTCCGGACTACGCGCTCTATCAGCAGTACCCCCTCTTCCAGGGGATCTTGTATGTCACATGGCGGCTAGTGGGATTCGGCGGACTCTCGCTTGTGACCTGTGCGTTGTGGACGACGGTTCTGGCAGTGTGGATTCGGTGGGCTGGAAGTTGGAGCAGCGCGGCACGTATGGCGCCGGCCTGGCTGGTCGGGGTTCTCGGTGTTCAACGCCATCTTCTCCTGCGGCCGGAAGTGCTCAGCCTGCTGTTCCTTGCACTGATGTTGGTGAGCTTGGATCGACTGCGCCGGGACGAGCGCTGGCGATGGGTGGGTATGGCGATATTTCTGCAATGGATGTGGGCAAACTCCCACCCTCTATTCGCGATCGGGCTCATGGTTCAACTCGCCTTCGTCATTCACGTTGCCCTTTCACGGCGTGTCTCCGCTCGTCTCGGCTTTTCAGACGAAGACCGAGACCAGTCCATGCTCCAACCGCTCGCGCTCTTCGCCGGTGGGGTGTTGGCGAGCTTGATCACGCCGCTGGGGGTGCGTTCACTGCTGATTCCATACCAGTCGATCTTGACGGTTCTGACACAGGGAGCCACTACTGGAGCTGCTCAGTCGGCTGAACTGGCTCCGGTATGGACCGACCCAATCGCAACAGTTGTGGTGATCGTGGCACTCGGCGTTGTGCTGTACGCGGGCATCCGAAGCTACGGTCGTTGGTTGTGGTTTGAGGCGGCGCTGCTGGTTCTGGCTGTTGTGCTCGTTGTGGCGGCACTGAGAGGAATTGGGTTCTTCAGTGTGCTCACCATGGGTGTGGCCGTCCGATGGCTCATTCGAGCAGAGCCCAGAGCGGTCCCCTTTCGTCTCCTCAGTGCGGCGGCTTCGGTTATCACCGTCATCGCTTGTACGTTCCTCATTGCCACCACATTCAATTCACCCGATTCCTTTCTTCGCAACCAGTACGGCATTGGCCGGGCTGTAGGGGAGTGGCCGGACGCCACGATCGACTATCTCGACGAACACCAACCCGAAGGCCGCATGCTCAACATCGGGTGGGCGGCGGCCAATGTGCTCATTTGGGAGGGGTTCGAAGTATTCGTGGATCCCCGCTGGGAAACGTACCCGAAATCCTTCCTGCTGGAGAGCGTCGAGGCCATGCAAGATCCGGATGTGCTGGCCGGGCAGATCCAGGAGTGGCAGCCCTCGTGGATCGTCGCCGAGCTGCGCCTCCCCGATGTGCAGGAGAGAATGGCCGAACTCGTGAACGGCGGTGAGTGGAAAGTCGTACATGCCGACGTGCTCCACCTCGTGCTGGTTCCCGGCGCGCAAGACACGGAGGTAGATGCGGTCGGCTGGCACTCCGAATATCCGATCATCTACGCGCAGGAGAAGATCCGGGTGGCTTGCTGGTACGAGCACCGGGGCAGGTTCGACGACGCCCAGAAGCTGCGGGCCGAAGCGGAAGAACGGGGTGGGGTAGCGGTGGCAGCGGATCTGAAACGGTTCGGCGACTGCACCGGTCCGGATGGGAAGCAGCCGTAGGCCGGGCAGCGACCATGCGTCCGGTGACGCCGGCTAGAGCCAGTCGCTTCGCCTGAATAGACCGTAGAGGGTTCCTGCCACGAGGGCCATGAGACCTACGACGACGGGAAACCCCCAGCTGGCATCAACGCCGGGCATTCGCTGGAAGTTCATGCCGAAGACGCCGGCGATCAGGGTAGGGACCACTGCCACCGCCACCCAGGCCGAGATCTTGCGCATATCCTCGTTCTGGCGGACACTCACCTGGGTGAGGGTCGCCTCGAGCACGCTGGTGAGGAGGTCGCGGTAGGCGGCCACCTGATCGGACAAGCGCAGCACATGGTCGGAGATGTCCCGGAAATACTCTCGCATATCGTCCGGGATCACCTCGAAGAATCCTCGTCCGAGGCGATTGAGAGGATCGATCAGCGAGGCCACCGCTTGCTGGAATTCGAGGACTTCCCGTTTGAGGAAATAGATCCGTTCGGCGGGATTCGTCCACTCTGTGGAGAACACTTCCTTCTCCACCTCCTGGATGTCTTTGCCCAGTCCATCGACGACGGGGACGTAATCGTCGATTACCCGGTCCATTACTCGATGCAGCACGGCGGGTGGGCCCATCCGGAGCAGTTCCGGGTCGCGTTCGAGGCTCAGGCGCGCCTCGGTAAGTCCGCTCGCCTGGCCGTGGCGGACCACGACGGCGAAATCGTCGCCGATGAAGAGAAGGATCTCGCCGAACTCGATTTCCTCCTCCAGGTCGATGTAGCGAGCGCTCTTCAAGACGACGAAAAGCGTGTTGTCGTAGACCTCGAGTTTGGGCCGCTGGTGCGCCTTCATGGCGTCCTCGACGGCGAGCTCGTGCAGGTCGAACTCCCGGCGAACGGCGTCGAATTCTTCAGTGGTCGGTTCGTAGAGGCCGATCCAGACGAACGAGCCCGGCTGGGAGGCCGCCCGTCGGACTCCTACCGTCGGCTGGTCACCCGGTCGGCGCACACCGTTGTCGTAGATAGCGCAGTCGATGATCACCGGCCCATTGTGGCAGGAACGCGCCGTGGATCGATGACTGCCGTGCCAACGCGTTCCAACCGGTGTAGGTCAAACGAGTCCGCGGCTGCGAAGGCTCTTCAGCATCCAGGCACCAGGGAGAATCGGCAGCCAGAAGGTCAGCAGCCTGAACACGAGAACTCCACCGACTGCGGTACCGGCCCGCGGTGAGTCCGGCCACCAGAGCTGCTTCCAGTGCGCCCAGGCCTCCCGGTGTAGGGGCAAGCGAGGCGATTGTTTCGACACGTCCTGCCATCCGTCGGAGATTCCGACGTAGCCGCGGACGCGTTGATCCACCCTGATGAACAGGCGAGTGCCATCGCCATGCCTTCAACGGCCGCGAACACCTCGTTGAGAATCCCGTGACTTAGCGTGAATCAGACGCGACTGGCCTCCGACACAGCTGCTCCGACTCCCTGTTTGGCGCTGGATGTCCAGGTCGGCACGATGCCCGGCCACCCGGGGGCTTGCACGGCCTCGCCACTCATGCCGATAGCTCGATCATGCTCGGCACGGAATCATCCATTCAGCGTGGTCCCTCAGGCGGTTCGCCTCCGCCGACTCGTACCTGGATGTCTTTGGTGATCTCCTCGAGTTTGCGGATGAGTTCGAGAGCCTCGTTGTTGGTGCTGTAATCGTGGAGGGCCAGTTCGGCGGAGATCTGGTCGGCGCGGGAGCGGCAATCAGTAGGACCGCCCCCTGCAGCGCCGCAACGCAGGAGAGCAGCAAGTTGAGCAAGATGAATGGATACGGATCGAAACCCGTGTTGCGGTTGAACGCCATCCACGTCGCCAGGAACAGGAGTGTGACGAACACGAACGCCCATGAGCCCATGCCGTTGCGAAGCCGATCGGCGGCGCGTTCGCCCATGGTTAGCTCGTTCCCGCTGCGCACCCCTGGATGGAAATCCCACAACCGTCGTGCAAGATAGATCGCCCAATTCCGCTCCATCTGAAACTCCTCTTCGGAAAGCTGCTTCACTCGAGTGACACCAGATAGTGACGCTACAAGCGTCCACAGCTGCAGAGAGGGGAGCTACGCGGAGATCCTGCGGAGGGTCAGGCGCTTCGAGAGCTGAGCACCGGCAGTTGAACCTCGGAAACGTGCGGGGCTTCTTCAACTCGCTCGTCCATCGCCGGACCGGCTATCCAACCAGCGTGGACAACCAGGCCAACGAACAGGAGCCACATCACCGCCAGCGCAGTGAGCCCGAGATCGATGAGTTCGGCCAACATGCGAAGTCAATCGGACAATCGCACGATTCCTGTAGGCGTTCTTCTCGGGTCGGGTCCGCCCGTGTCTCTTGTGAAATCCGTGCGGTCGGTGGGCTCAAGCGTGGGTCTCACTCGATCCGTCATCGAGCACCCCGTGCCTGGTTGCCCAGATGATCGCCTCCGTTCGGTTGCCGACGCCTATACGCACATACAGAACACGACTAAAGGACTGGTCCAGGGAGCCGGGGAGGCTGGGGCCGATATTGCCGACGTGACCGCGGGTGCGATCTCTGGTGCCATTTCCGGCGCCAAGGATGTCGGGCTGAGCCTCGAGGATGTCGCCTCGGCTGCTGCCGCCGGCGCACTGGAAGCAGCAGAGGAGATCGGCGAAGCCGCAGTGCACACTGTTCGTGACGTCGCCGCCACCGGGGTCGGTGGTGTCAAGGCCGTGCTCAAAGGACAGACAGACACACCTCAGGAATGAATCTGAGTGACTAGACGGGGCCGCCCACGGTCGGCCCCGTCGTCGCGCCGGCCCGGCCAGGACGAGTAAGTCGTCTGGTCCTAGTCGTCCACTTCGTCACGCCGGTCGTAGATCAGGAACCCGAGCCGCTCGTAGGTGAGCACGGCCGGCGGTGAGTCTTCCCATGCGTCGATCCGAACCAACCGCAGGCCCAGTGAGCGGAGGTAGGCGGCGGCCGAGCCGACCAGCGCCGAGGCGAGGCCGCGTCGCCGGTAGGCAGGTGCGACCGCAACCACGCTGACGTAACCGAAATCGGAGCGCTTGAAGCTGATGGCGAATCCGACTGCCGAGCAAGTTGCATCCTCGACGGCCACCATGACGCCGTGTGGATCGAACTCGTCGAACACGTCCCAATCATCAGGCCAGGGATCCTTGCCGAAAGCCGCCGCGTACAGGTTCGGGATCGCAGCATGGTGACTCGACCGCTCGTATCGATCGATCCTGAAGCCGTGCGGTGGCGGCCGGCCGATGCCATCGGTCGGACGTTCCATCCGCAGGAGGGGTCGGATCATCGGTCGAGGTCCTCGGCTGGCGTCGGATCGATGGTAGATCGACCCACGATTGCGTAGGTTCAGATATCGCGATATCCCCCACTTTTGCTGGACTATTCGTTATCGTCTCCTACGACGGCGCTGGATCGTCAACAGTTTCGAACTCCTAGGAGGGGTGGATGAACAAAACGGAGATGGCGAAGAAGCTCGCCAAGAAGACGGACCTGACGCAAGCGAAGGCTGTTGAGGTCATCGACGCGATTTTCTCGTCCGAGCCTGGTCAAGGAATCATTGCCGTCGAACTCGACGCCGGACGCAAGGTGGCCATTTCAGGCTTCGGTTCTTTTGGAACCAAGTCGCGGGCGGCGCGCCAGGGCCGTAATCCGGCAACCGGCGCGACGATCACCATTGCGGCCAAGACGTACGCAACCTTCAAGCCGGCCAAGGGTCTTCGGGACCGCGTCGCCGACTGAACGAACTGATTCGATCTGAAGTGCCCCGCCTGATGGCGGGGCACTTCGTCATTTCCCGAGCTTTCCTGCGATCATCGTGTTGTGTACTGGCTTGCTAAGACGTACCTCCGTTTGCGCGGATGGCGGATAGAGGGCTCCTTTCCCCCGGATCCCAAGTTTGTTGCTCTTGGCGCGCCTCATACGTCCAATCTCGATTTCGTCGTCTTTTTGGGGGTTCTAGGCCATTTCGGCCGCCGTGCCAGCTACATCGGAAAGGACAGCCTGTTCTGGGGACCCCTCGGCTGGTTGATGCGCAAGCTCGGAGGTATCCCGGTCCATCGGAACCGCCCGGAGGGACTGGTTGAGCAGGTATCCGCAGCCTTCGAGCAAGCCGACACGATGATTCTGGTAATCGCTCCTGAGGGAACCCGGTCAAGGGCCGCCACCTGGAAATCTGGCTTCTATCGGATTGCAGAGGCTTCAGGTGTCCCGATTGTTCCTGCGTCGGTGAACGGGCCGGCGCGGGTAGCCACGATCGGACCGCCGATCCGGGTCTCCGGCAGTGTTTCAGATGATATGGATCGTTTGCGATCCTTCTATGAGGGCGTCGAGGGTGTCAGACCAGGCAACGAGACGCCGATCCGCCTGGCAGAAGAAAACCAACCTGAATGAAAGAGAGCGCCGGACTGCTCCTGTTCCGGCGACGGCAGGGTGCGATCGAGGTCTTCCTTGTTCACCCGGGAGGACCTTTCTGGGCGACGAAGGATCTGGGAGCGTGGAGCATTCCCAAAGGTGAACTTGCCGGTGCCGAGGATCGCTTGTCGGCCGCCCATCGCGAGTTCTCAGAAGAGACCGGGGTCATGCCGGATCGAGGAAACGAGTTGCCATTGGGCAGCGTGCGGCAGAGAGCCGGAAAGGTGGTGCACGCCTGGGCGGTGGAGGGCGACCTCGATCCGGACCTGATCCAGTCGAATACATTCACAATGCAGTGGCCGCCTGGTTCTGGCCTGATGGTCGAGGTCCCGGAGGTCGACCGAGGCGCCTGGTTCGACCTCGAGACCGCCGGGGTGAAGCTGAATCCGGCCCAGCGAGAGTTCCTCGATCGTCTGACGCTTCTGGCAACCGGATAGCGAGACGGGCCCTTCGCCCCTACGCTCCACGAGTGGCCTGCTATGACAATGAGGGCGTGCGAGAACTCACAGATGGATCCACAGCAATCGTCAGGGGGGCGGTAGACGCCGGGTGCAACTTCTTCGCCGGTTATCCGATCACTCCGGCTTCGCAAATCCTCACCGCCATGACCCGCGAGATGCCGAAGCGCGGGGGAGTGGCGATTCAGGGCGAAGACGAGATCTCTTCTATCGGTATGTGCATAGGCGCAACGATGGCGGGCGCTAGGGCAATGACTGCCACCAGCGGCCCCGGCATCAGTCTCTACTCAGAGAACATCGGAATGGCCGTGATGGGTGAGGTCCCGCTCGTGATCGTCGATGTACAGCGATTGGGTCCGAGCACCGGAGGTGCGACGACCGCCGCCCAGGGCGATATTCAGTTTGTCCGGTGGGGAACCGGCGGCGGTTATCCAATCATCGCGCTCGCCCCTTCTACGGTTCCCGAGTGCTACACGCTGACGATGAAGGCATTCGACCTGGCCGAGCGGTTTCGTTGTCCGGTGTTCTTGTTGACGGACAAAGAACTGAATCTCACCGCCACGACCGTAGACATCGAGGACTATCAGAGAGTTGAGGTCCGACCGCGCTCCCGACGTTCGGCCGAGACATCGATCGAACCCCCGTACTCATACGACCCGCCGGATGCCGTCGGAGCGGTCGCCACCTACGGTGATCCGGCCATCGTACGATTCACGGGTTCGACCCACGACGAACGCGCCTTCATCTCGAAGGACCCGGCGACGGTGGGTGCCCTCAACGAACACCTCGTCGCCAAGATCCATGCTCACCAGGATGAGATAGACCTGGTGGCGACCGACCTCGATCCGAAAGCCACGACCGCCTTCTTGTCGTACGGGATCACCGCCGGATCGATGCGCGAAGCCGTGCGGATCGCCAGGGCGGATGGGCGACGAGTCTCGGCCGCCACCGTGCACAGCATCTGGCCGGTCCCCGAGACGGCGATTCGGGCCATCCTCGAGGGCCACGACCGCGTGGTGATCGGCGAACTCAATCATGGGCAATACCGGAGGGAAATCGAGCGCCTGGCCGGCCCGGGCACCGAGGTGATCGGTGTGCACCGAAATGACGGAACTCTCATCACGCCTGCCGACTTCCTCGAGGTCCTGATATGAGCATCCTCACGACGATCACGCCACTGGGTAGCTACCGGAATGACAGCCCGTACCCGTTTTGCCCAGGTTGCGGACATAAGTCGATTCTCGACAACTTGAACGCGGCGCTGGTCGAACTGCAGGTCGATCCTGCCCAAACGGTCATCGTCAGCGACATCGGATGCTCGGGCCTCTCGGACCAGTACTTCATCACGAGTGCCTTTCATGGTTTGCACGGCCGCTCGGTCACCTACGCAACGGGGATCAAGCTTGCGCAACCCGAACTGACGGTGATTGTCGTGATGGGTGACGGAGGCACCGGCATCGGCGGCACGCATCTCCTGAACGCCGCCCGCCGCAACATAGGGATCACGGTGCTCGTGTTCAACAACTTCAACTATGGAATGACCGGCGGACAGCACTCGGCGACCACTCCGACGGGAGCCGTGACCTCGACGACACCCGGAGGGAATCCCGAACGTCCGCTCGACATCTGCGCGTCGGTTGGGGTCAACGGTGCCGGATACGTCTGGCGCGGCACGAATTTCGACACCGACCTGACTGAGCGAATCAGCGAAGCCATCTTGTCAGAATCGTTCGCTCTGCTCGATATCTGGGAGCTGTGCACGGCCTACTTCGTCAAGTCCAATCAGTTCACCAGACGGGCCATCGATTCCACCCTCGAAGAGCTTGGCTTCGAGACCGGCGTGTTGTACCGGGACGGTCGACCGGAGTTTACGGTTGCCATTCGTGAGGCCGGACTGTCATCCCTAGGTCGGCCCCCGGATGGGCCACAGCCGATCCCCTCCGAATGGACGGCACAACTCGATCACCCGTTCCTGATCGAGATGGCCGGATCTGCCGGTGGGCGTGTGCGCTCCGCCGTCCGGATCGGTGCCATCGCGGCGATCAAGAGCGGTCTCTATGCCTCCCAACGCGACGACTATCCCGTCACGGTCAAGACGGGGCACAGCCTTTCCAGGCTCCTGCTGGCGAATCGGCCGATTGATTACGCCGGATCCGAGCAGCCGAACGTGCTCGTGGTACTGACGGACGATGGGTATCGGAAAGTGGCCAAGCGGGCGGCGCGAATGACCGGGGATGCCGTTGTGTACGTCCTCCCGGAATTCTCCACTATCGATACACCGGCCCGGGTCGTGGTGCTCGATCCGGCCACCCTGCCCGGGCGGATCGGGAAAGGAGATCTAGCTCTAGTGGTGCTGGCCGCGGTCGTTGAGCACAGCGGCGTGATTCCTATCGAAGCGCTCCGGTCGGCCGTCGCCGCAGGCCCGTTCGGCGAGAGCAATCTGGCGGCAGTCGCCCACGGTGTGGCGCTGGCCGCGAAGTAGGCCGTTATCCCGCGAGTCCGCCTGCGTCTTCAGTATCCTCGGTTCGTGGCAATAGCGCATTCGTTGCGCCGGCACCGGTCCCGCGGCTGGTGGATGGCATCCAACCGCATAGATGCGGGCGACCTCCGATTCGCCGGCGGCTTGATGGTGCTTCTGGCTCTCATAAGACCCTTGATACCGATGGAGCTTGGAGTTCTGTGCCCCCTCCGGGCGGTGACGGGTGTGCCGTGCCCCTTCTGTGGAATGACCACGAGCGTCACTGCCACGGTACACCTCGATCTTGCAGAAGCTTTTGTAGCTAACCCGGCCGGCATCGTCGCGGTCGGAGTCGCTCTCTTCTTGCTCATCCGCCGACCGACCAGCGTAAGGGTTTCCATGCCGTTCGTCCTTGTGTCCCTCGGTGCGATGTGGGCGTTCGAGTTGTCGAGATACGGGTTCATCTAACAAGGGAGAGAGCATGACAGTACCCGCAGCACCTTCAGGCCCGAGAGCGAGCTTCGGTGAGAGGCTCATTGCCGCCATCATCGATGCGGTTGTGGTTGGCGTGGCTACCGGGATTCTCAGCAGGGTAGGTCTCTTCGGATCGTTCATCGGGGCGGTAGTCAGCTACGGCTACTACGTGTATTTGGAGGGAAGCCCCTCGGGACAGACCGTTGGCAAGCGAGCGATGTCGATCAGGGTTGTCGGAATGCAGACCGGAACCAGCATCGGCTACGCCGGCGCCTTCATCCGGGTGATCGGAAAGATCGTGTCGGGTATTGCGTGCTTCATCGGTTACCTCTGGATGCTGTGGGATCCCGAAAAGCAGACCTGGCATGACAAGTTCGCTAATTCCGTAGTAGTTCCCGTGGCGTCGTATCCAGTCAGCGAATGGCCCGGCAAGGCCTGATCAAAGGCTGTTGAGGAACCTCTCCGCGTCGACGATTACGCGGAGATGCAGACCGGAGGCGATTGGTTTGCCGCCGTCTTGGGCCTGAAGTTCAAACGCGATCGTGCGCCCTTCTACTGAGGAGACGGTGGCGACGACGTCGACCTGCCGACCGACGGCCGTAGGTGCCGTGTGTCGAAGATCGATGTGGGTTCCCACGGTGGTAGAGCCGTCCGGGATGGCGCAGGCGAGGGCGGCAACGGCTGCCGCTTCCAACCAGGCAACGAGGCGCGGAGTAGCTAGAACCGGCACCGATCCGCTCCCGAGGGCAATGGCGGTATCGGCTTCTGCCACGACGGCCTGGTGGGACCCCGACAACCCGGGTACCAATTCGTTCATAGGCGTTCCTCTACCGACCGCGTGATCTCGGCGGCGAGTTCTCGCGCCTTGCGGAGTGCTGTGTCGTGACGTTGGAGAAGTCCGGCGTGTTCACCCCCGAGTCCGTTCAGGTTGACCCGCACGTTCATGGAAGCACCCTCCGCAGCGGCCAGCCCGCACCACCCACCGACACCGGCGTCGGTGACAGACGTCGGATTGCCTCTCCTGGCTGCCGTCAAGATCAGTTCGAGTGCGTCGACGCTTCGTTCGAGCACTTCGAGTGGAACCAGGGTTGCACCGAGGTCCGCCGCTGCTATCGCCGCCAGGCGGTACTCGGTTTCCGCCGGTGTTGAGCGCGGCAGACGCCTGGCGCTGAGGACGGCATTGAATGCATCAGTGTCGCGATCGATCGCAGAAACAAACCAGTCTTTGAGATCCTGAGCAGTGATGCCGAGGTCTTGCATCTCCGGGCGTTCTGATTCCATACCCTGCTTGGCGTAGGTGAGCGACGCCACCATTGCGGAGAGCGCGGCGCCGAGGGCACCCGCTAGCGCAGCGGCACTCCCTCCACCGGGAGCCGGCGTGGCGGTGGAGAGCTCGTCCACGAAAGAGGCAACGGGCAAGCCTGCCAGACCTCCGGGCCGATCGGCGAAGGCATACTCGATGATCTTGGTGTTCGGGTCGAACGGCGCCAGTTCATTCAATCCCAGCGAGAGGACGGCAGTCTGGATGCGTTCGGCTTCCGGGGCGCCCGTCGTTGCCCCCTGGGCCGTCAGGTAGTGGTCACCTGCGGCGAGGAGGGCTCGGCGGGGCACCAGCCCTATCAGCTCACTACCGGTCACCCGAAGCCCGAGTTTGGCGGCCTCTTCTCGACAGGCGTCGAAGACGAGATGCAGGGGCGACTCCGAGAAATCGGTCAGATTGAGCGACACCTGCGCTCGCCGGTATTCGTCGATATACCAGCCGACGCCCTTGACCTCCTTGAACCGGCCAGGTTCGAACACGGTCTGTCCGTTGGCATCCTTCTGGACTGTGCCGTCTTCGTTGCGCTGGGGCGTGCCGAGCTCTCGTACGGCCTGGGCTATCCGATGGGCGAGCCGGCGGTCCTTGGTATTGAGGTTGACGTTGTACGCAATGAGGAACTGCCGTGCGCCGATTGCAGTGGCTCCGGCGGAGGCGTTGTAGGTCGGACCGAAATCTGGTGTTTGCGCTCGATGCTGGAGACCCTCATATTCGCCCCGCCGGACATCGGCCAGCGACCGGCGACCCTCCGGAGCGGCATGCTCGTAGAGGAAGACCGGAATCGCTAGCTCGCGTCCAACCCGCTCGCCGAGCCGTCTGGCGATCTCGATGCAATCGCCCATCGACGCTCCTTCGAGCGGAACAAAGGGGCAAACGTCGGTCGCCCCCATTCGCGGGTGCTCTCCATGATGGGTGCGCATGTCTATCAGTTCAGAGGCGCGCTTGATTGCCGAGAATGCGGCCCGCTCGACTGCCTCCGGAGGTCCGACGAACGTCACTACCGTGCGATTGGTGGCTGCCCCCGGGTCGACGTCCAGCAGCCGGACACCCTCAACCCGCCCCACGGCATCCGTGATTTCCCCGATGACGGTCCGGTCCCGCCCCTCGCTGAAATTGGGGACACACTCAATGAGCTTCACAAGGCCTCCTTTCGCGCTGACGATACAGCGCGCCGTCGCGGACCACTTCGAGCATGGCATCCACAGAACCCTGAGCGGCTGACAACGACCGGGGATGAGTCGGGCAGTTCATGATCGGATGCTTTTCCGGGTGGCGATGACCATGAACAGAAGCAGGAATATCAAGGGGTTGAAGCCGAGGGCGGAACCGAGCAGGTGAGTGAGGCCGGCGATCCACAGGACGACGGCGACGCGCCCGTTGCGCCGGTCGGCCAGTATGAACAGTGAAGGGAGAGCGAGTCCCACGTCGTAGAAGAGCGCATGAGGCGCCAGCAGCACAGCCCCGGGCAAGGTCATGGCTAAGACGCCCGACAGGTCGCTCCTTCCATGTCGGTAGGCAGTCCAGGCGATCCACCCTGCCGTTACCGATGAGAGAGCGATCCATGCCGGTTCGACGTCGAGCCAAAGCGCCAACTGGTGCCAGGTCACGAAATTCAGGCCGTTCACAGCATCGTTGGCAAGCGCGAATGAGGTCGCTTCGGACCACCAATCGATCGGCCAGGACCAACCGGTCAGGGCAACGCCGGCAAAGTAGAGGACGCCGATGCCCGCCAGGCACCCGTACACGGCGCGATGCTTTCGAGCCAGCCACACCACTCCAAGGATCGGCAGCAGGAATTGTGGCTTGAAGGCAAGAAGGCTGAGGACGATACCGGCTGTGAAGTTCCTGTCGGCGCGTATCAGCCGCCAGGTGCCCACCACGATCAGGAGACTGATCACGGTGTTCTGGCCGCCGATGATCGCGCGCAGCATCGGATAGAACAGGGCGGCACCGGCCATAGCGATCCACGGGTAATCGCGAACCAGCGGAGTGATCGGGCGAAGGAGCCAGATCGCCAATGCGAGTGCAGAGAACGAAATGATGGTGAAGAGGGCGTACGAGGTTCGATATGGCAGGAGCGCCAACGGGGCGTAGGCAGCAGCGGCAAACGGTGGATATGCAAACGGTAGGAACCCGTCCGGCACCAGGTCTGCTTGCATGGAAGCTTGCAGCTCGAAATCGTAGAGGCGATCGGCCAGGCCCTCGTTGACGATGGATCCGGCGACATAGAAGGCGGGATAGTCGCCCCCGAGGAGTCCGGTGTCCGCCGGTTTGTCGGAGCCAACCGCCACGGCAAATGCCCATCCGGCTAGCAACGCCAGGAGTACGGCCTGTGGATAGCGCTTGAGTCGCCATCGGCGGTCGATCATGCGTGGATGAGCGCGTTTCTAGGCGCACGCGTGATCGGAACGCACTCAATTAGCTTCACGAAACCTCCTGTGATGCCGACAATACCAACAGACGTGAAAACCACGAGAGAAGCGACAAGCTTTGCCTGTCGATTGAGATCCCCCATGTTGGTCATCCATCATCAGTTTGCGCAGGCATGAAACTCTGCCCGTCCTTCCAAGCACGCTATCGCGAGCTGACGGTTGTCCTGCTGGCAGCATCGGCTCTGCTTGGGCTCTTCGCCGGATTCCACAGCTTCTCCGGACCGATGACGTTCGGGTTGATCCCCTGGGCTATGGGGTTGGCCGCCTCATTCCTTGGGGTTGTGCTGGCGGGCACGGCCGCGGTCGAGTTCGCGTTGTCTGAAGACGACCTGGTCGACATCCGGTGTGCGCTGGGAGTGCTGGCGTTCGGCGCCGGGAGTCTCACCACGACCGGATTAGGCGGACTGGGTGCCCTCGCACTCCTGTTGGCCGGTTGGACGACCGGAAGAGCGGGGAAGCGAACTGCAGAGGACGGCTGGCGTGCCGAACGGGCCGATCGACGCGCCTTCCTCGCCAGGGTTCGAGGAACCGACGCACGATCTGATCCGGAGGCTGAGCGGTTTCTCAACGTGACGAACGCCGACCTCACGGAACGGGACCGAGGGCGTCTCGCCGGGGATTCCGGGTATGAGATTCCCGTGACCCGTCGTGGCGCGCGAGATCGCGGGCGAATGATCGAGGGTAACCCTTGGCAATTGCCCCCGGAATGACCGCTACCGGGCTGAGATATATTCCTCGAGGTACTGGATGTGGAAGCTCTGTTCCTTGGTCTGAAATCGGACGAGATCCCCAATGGAAACGATGCCCTTCAAGCTGTCGTCTGCGACAACCGGCAGGTGGCGAATTCTTCGGTCTGTCATCAGAGCCAGAGCTTCTTCGACATCACAAGACGGCTCCACGTACAAGACCGGGGCGCTCATGATTTCTTTCACAAGGGTCTTCTTGGACGTCCGGCCCTCGAGAGCGATTCGGCGAAGATAGTCACGCTCGGTGATAATGCCGGCGATCTCGTCGTCCTCGGTCACGAGAAGCGCCCCGCAATTGGCATCGACCATTGCCCGTATTGCCTCAAAGACCGTGTTTTCCTGCCCGATGCGAACCACGTCCGAGCCTTTTTCCGATATCACATCACCGATCGTCGCCATTGCATACCTCCATTGAGTCCCGATACGCAAGCGTATCCGATCGTCGGCAGCTGTGACGGGTTACCAGCTACTAGATCCACCGCCGCCGCCGGAAAACCCTCCACCGCCGCTGAACCCACCGAAGCTGCCGGAACTCCATCCGCCGCCGCCCCAGCTTGAACTACCACCTCCGCCACCGCCGAATCCGCCACCCGAGAACCCGCCAAACCACGAGTTCGTGTCCTTGGCCCAGGAAGTATCCTGATAGACGGGCTCCCAGCCATAGCTGCCGGAATGACCGCCGGTAATGACCCAGTGGTAGAAGAGCAGTGTGAAGGGATCGAAGGAGCCGAATCTGGCCGGGATGGGACGTCCCGTCCATGTATCGGTCTGGCGCGACGTGCCGGTATGGGCTAGTTCGGGGGCGAAGCGGTCGGCGTCGTCGATCGAGGAGCGGGAAAGCGCCTGGCGCTGGGCGGCATAGGCCAGCGCGAACTCCCGGGGTCCGCGTGCATCGGAGGCGCCGAAGGCTGCTGCGATGTCGGCGTAGGATCCCTCAAGTCCCAGAGCCACCAGAGCATCTCTGGCTTCCGACCATCTGCGAACTGCCTGAGCAGGCTCGAGCGATACGGCCAGAATCCCGGCGATTGTCCGCCGGGTATCGCCGGTGAGGCCCACTTCTGCCAGGTCGTCGAGCAACTCCTGATAGACGGCCACCCCGTCGGTGCGTCGCTCGAGCAGCGCGGCCGTGATGGCAACGGGAAGCCCTAATCGTTTCGATTGTTCCCGGATCGCCGCCACCCGGCGCGGATTGGAGAGCCCGACCAGGGCATACTCCACCGATTCAGAGGGAGTGAGTTGCTCGTCCCGATTGCGGCTATACGCGGCAAGGAACTCCGGAACGGACCCTTCATCCCGGTTGAGCAACAGCAGTGCGGCAATCGCGGCGACGTCGAGTCCGTCCTGCTTGAGGTCGGCCGCCTTTTCGTCGAGTTCCTGTCGGACCCGTTCATAGCGGGCAAAGGCCCGATCGGCGTCGGGTTCGAGGTCGGCCAGGGCGGCGGCGACCGCCGGTCGAGCCGAAGAGGCGGGCAACTGTGCATATAGGGTCTCGAGAGCATCCGTCTTGGCCCGCGCCGTCGCATACGCCAGTTCCAGCGTTTCCAACGCCACCCCCACCTGCGGCGTCTCGCGGAGTACCGGAGCAACCTTCAAGAACCGCTCGCCCAGGTCGGTGAGCAATGCATGCCCGATCGCAGTCTCGACCAGTCGCTGGTCCACGGTGGCCGCCACTCGGGCCCTGGCCTCAGCCACCCGGTAGGGGCGTAACCCGTCCACCAAGTCGGTCAGCTCGCGGCGTCGTACCTCGAAGGTGGGTTCATCGTCGAGGTCGATCTCCAGCGACTCCCTGGCGGCGGCCTGTATTGCCCCTTCGAGCACATCTCTCTCGCCTGCGACCTGAAGCTCCAGGGGCACTTCGGCAGCACCCATCATGCGGTCCCGGTCGATGATGTTGAGAAGTCGGTGACGGTGGGCCGCCTCAACCGCAGCATCGAGGTCGGGTCGCCGGATCTCCGCCACGTCGGTGAGGACCCTCACGATGTCCGCAGTCGACGCTTCGGTCGTGGCGACCTCGACCTCCATGAGAAAGTCCCGCAGCAGGGGGAGCTCGTGGCCGGCAACGTCGAGACGGGCGAGTTCTCCGTCAACGAGTTCCTTGCGCAGGCGGCGGGTGCGGGTACGGCGCTGACTCCGCACTGCTACGCCGGTTACACCGAGGCCGCCGAGCAATGCCACGCCCAGAGCTCCGCCGATGATCGCCAGGTTGGGCCCGCCCCCGGTGCTTGTGGTCGTCTGATCGGGCGTGAAGCCTTCCATCACCTCACCGACCGTGTTGCTCGAAGCTGTTTCGCCGGCCGCGAACGCGGCGAGGGCTTCATCCAAGGAACCGATGATGGCGAGCAGGCCACCGTCGAAGTTGCCGGCTGCGAAGAAGCTGTTGGCCACCGCCGCGATCGAATCGAAATCCCGCGGGACATCGTTGAGGCCGGGCCCGTGCTGGATAGTCGTGATACGTGAGGCGAGGTCGACGGCGATGACGATCCCATCGTTGCGCTCCGGATCGCCGACCCCCCAAGCGTCCCCAAGGTCGATGGCGAATTCCTCGACCGACCGACCGCCGGTGCCGTCGACGACGACAACGGCCGTTTCGTGCCCGTACGTCGCGACGAGACGCCCGACCGCTTCTTCCAGACCGGCGTCGTCCTGGATCATCCCGGTCGTATCGGTGACGGCGCCATCGCACGTGATGCCTTCAAACGCGGGGCACTCAATGGTCGTCTGGGCGAATGCCGCCACCGGGAGCAGTGTCGACATCAGGACAAATGTCAGGGCTAGCCGCAACCGCACGAGGCTCCTTTCAGGTTCCACCAATCACGCTAGCCGCGCCGGCGGCAGACCCGGAGAGAGCCCAGGTATCCCCGACCCGGAAACCAGGGTGGGCCCCCGATGCAGCAACCGCCCACATCTGGTCTTCTGAGGGTCCGGAATTCAGGAGGAGCCAATGCAGACCATGTGGAAACGAGCCAGGACCATGGCCGACCGGACACCGCCGGAGCGAGATCGCTACATCGACTTCCTTCGGCTCTTCTCGATCGCGGTGGTGGTACTGGGCCACTGGTTGATGGCGGTCGTGTTGGTTCGTGACGGCGAAGTTGAGATTGATCATCTGCTGGCAGCCGCGCCGAAGATGCAGTATCTCACCTGGGTTCTTCAAGTGATGCCCGTGTTCTTCATCGTTGGAGGTTTCGCCAACGCCGTTTCCTGGTCCGCCGCACGACGGGGCGGGCACGGGTACGCCATCTGGCTTCAGGGCCGGACGGCCAGGCTGCTCCGGCCGACGATGATCCTGGCCGGCGCCTGGGTAGCCGTGACGTTCGCTCTGGTCACGGCCGGCGTGGACGCCCGCCTTCTACGGATCGGGACGCAGGTGGTTGCGGTTCCCCTCTGGTTTCTGGCGGTGTACATCGGTGTCGTTGCGCTGGCTCCGATCATGATCGAACTCGACCGCAGATTCGGATGGGCGGTGCCGGCCGGGCTGTTCAGCATTGCCGCAGCCGTCGATTGGCTTGGTCATGGAATGGGGGTGCCGGTGGTCGGTTGGACCAACTTCCTGTTCGTCTGGCTTGGTATCCATCAGCTCGGTGTCCTCTGGCAACGGGATGTGCTGCCGCGGAGCCGGGTGGGCTCGTTGGCCCTGGCGGGAGCGGGCTACGCCGGTCTCGTTGCTTTGACCGGCCCGGGTCCCTACCCGGTCAGCATGGTCGGCGTACCGGGATCCGAATGGACCAACAACCTCCCTCCAACAATCGCTCTCATGATGCTCGCCGTGCTGCAAATCGGGGTCATGCTGGTGTTCAGCCGGCCCGTTTCGAACTGGCTCGAACGCCCGTTCCCATGGGCAGTTGTGATCGCTGGCAACGGCCGGATCATGACCGTCTATTTGTGGCATATGACCGCGATGGTGTCGGTTCTGGGACTTGCCATATGGCTCGATGGAATCGGCTTTGGAATAGAGCCGCTCAGTGCCGGGTGGTGGTGGTCTCGCCCGCTCTGGTTCGCCATCCTGCTCCTCCCGCTGGCGGGACTAGTTGGGATTTTCGGGCAGTTCGAAGAGAACCGCCCGTCTGCACCGGCGGCGCTCCTCGGAGTAGTTGCGGGCGTGTTGGTCGTCATGTGGGGCTTCGCCCGGCTGGCTCTTGACGGTTTCGTCACTCCGGACACCACGGGTGTCGCCTTCGTCCCTGCGGTGGCGGTCGTCGCCGGCGCCTGGATGCTCGGCGTGCGCCGCCGGGCCAGCCAATAGCTGTGCACCGGCCGACCGCCGGGTGTCTATGTGAGGGTTTTCGACTCCGTTCGGGTCGCACGGAGGGGCCGTTGGGACCTTGGTCACTGGGTATTGCCCCGGTTGCCCGCCAATATGCGTGATGAAGAATGTCGTTTGCCTGATGGGCTCAATCATGTTTCGTATTCTCGAGGCACGCTTTCTGGCGCCTGACGTCAAGTACTTCCGCATCGAGGCACCGTCGATCGCTCGCTCGCGCCGGGCCGGACAGTTCGTCATACTCCGAGTAGCCGCGGATGGTGAACGTATCCCGCTCACCATCGCCGACGGTGACGCATCCGGAGGCTGGATTGCCGTCATCGTCCAGGGTGTCGGCAAGACAACCAAACACTTGAACACGCTCGGGGCCGGGGCTTCTATCCATGATGTAGCAGGGCCGCTGGGGATGCCATCGCATATTCAGAACTTCGGAACGGCCGTGTCGATCGGCGGGGGAGTGGGCACTGCGATTGCCTACCCGACGGCCGTCGCCCTCAAGCGTGCGGGCAACTACGTGATTTCGATCGTTGGAGGTCGTTCCAGGGAGTACGTAATCATGGAACCGGCGCTCCGGGACATCTCCGACGAGTTCTATCCATGCACCGATGATGGGAGCTACGGTTTCCACGGATTCGTCACGCAGAAACTGCAGGGGCTCATCGATGAGGGCAAAACCCTCGACCTGGTGCTGGCGATCGGACCGATACCCATGATGCGCGCCGTCGCAGATGTGACGCGGCCGTTCGGCATCAAGACGATCGTGAGTCTCAATCCGATCATGGTGGACGGAACCGGCATGTGCGGCGGGTGTCGGGTGAGTGTCGGTGGCGAAACTCGATTTGCGTGCGTCGATGGGCCGGAGTTCGATGCCCATGAGGTCGATTTCGATCTGATGGAAAGGCGCAATAAGGCGTACCTTGGGTTCGAGCGAAACCGACTAGAGGCTTTCCTCGAGCAGGTCCAGACGTGACCATCGAGGTCCCCGATGTCTGGCCACCCAAGCGGGAACGTCGTGCTATCGCTCGACTCCGGATGCCCGAACAAGAAGCGGCGGACCGAGCCCACAACTTCAGCGAGGTCAATCTCGGCTTCACGGAGAACATGGCGAGGCTCGAAGCCATGCGGTGCCTGGAGTGCAAGACGCCTACTTGCATGGATGGTTGCCCGGTTGGAGTCGAGATCGATCTGTTCGTGAGCCTGGTGGCCGAAGGGCACTTCGCAGAAGCCGCCCTGATCGTCAAACTCGACAATTCGCTGCCGGCAATCTGCGGTCGGGTCTGCCCCCAGGAGAACCAGTGTGAAGGGGCGTGTGTCCTCACCAAGAAGGGTGAGTCGGTCGCCATCGGGGCACTCGAGCGGTTTGTCGCCGACTATGAGCGGCTAAACGATCTCGGCGTCATTGAGGTGCCGGCCTACCGAACCGGCAAGAAGGTCGCCATTGTCGGCTCGGGCCCGGCCGGCCTTGCCTGTGCAACCGATCTCGCCAAAGCCGGCCACGACGTCACGGTCTTTGAGGCGCTCCACGAACTGGGCGGGGTGCTGGTGTACGGAATTCCCGAATTCCGGCTACCAAAGGAGATTGTTCGGGCTGAGATCGACGGCCTTCGCCAGATGGGAGTCGAGTTCATTACGAACGCCGTCATCGGTCAGACGACAACAATCAACGCCCTGCTGGGTCGGGACGGATTCGACGCAGTCTTCCTGGGAGTCGGCGCCGGCCTTCCGAAATTCACGAACATCGACGGCGAGAACCTCATCGGCGTGTACTCCGCCAACGAGTTCCTCACCAGAGTCAATCTGATGCGTGCCTACGAGGATGGGTCGAATACGCCGATCTTCGACGTGCGAGGCAAGAAGGTGGCGGTCTTCGGCGGGGGGAATACCGCCATGGACGCAGTGCGAACGGCCCTCCGGCTTGGAGCGGCCGAAGCGTCCATCATCTATCGCCGGGCGGAAGAGCAAATGCCTGCCAGAGTCGAGGAGATCATCCACGCCAAAGACGAAGGGGTCGTCTTCAAACTGCTGACGAGCCCGCTGAGTTTCTCCGGCACGGACGATGGCTGGCTCACCAGTGCCAGGCTCCAACAGATGGAACTCGGGAAGCCGGACGACAGCGGTCGCCGGCGTCCCGTCCCGGTCGAGGGCGGAGAATACGAGATCGACGTTGACGTGGCAGTCATCGCAATCGGCAACGATGCCAACCCCTTGCTCAGGCGAAACGCCCCCGGGTTGGCGTTCACGAAGTGGGGCACCGTAGTTGCCGATGAGGCGAGCGGCCGCACGACCAAGAAGAGTGTATGGGCGGGGGGCGATATCGTGACGGGCGGTGCCACCGTCATCCTGGCGATGGGGGCCGGACGCCGTGCCGCCGCCGACATCAACCGGTATCTCACCAACGGTGACTTCGACCAGGTCTGAGCGACGGGCCACCTCGACCCGATCGATGAAGGCAGGGCCCGCTAACGTCGAACCACAACGAGGGGAGCACCAAGTGGCAGCAACGTCGGCGTGGTTCAAGCTCGACGCAGACGATCTGGCGTTGAACACGCCCACGATGGTCAGCGCGGGAGGTCGCGCCCTGTGTGTTACCCGGACCGAAAGTGGCTGGGGCATCCTCGACAACCGCTGTCCTCATCAGGGTGGACCCCTTGGAGAGGGACAGGTCGAGGGAGAATACCTGCTCTGCCCCTGGCACGGCTACGAATACGACCCGGTGTCAGGACAGCCACCGCCGGGATTCACGGACGCGGCGACTGCCTATCCGGTCGAGTTGCGCCCGGATGGCCTCTATGTGGAGTTGCCCGTTGCGGACGAGGCCCCGACGCTGATGGATCAGATGGTCGATGTGCTCACCGACTGGGGCGTCGACACCGTGTTCGGAATGGTCGGACACAGCAACCTCGGGTTGGCCGACGCCCTCCGGCGTGCTGAGAAGGACGGCAGGCTCAGCTATTTCGGAATCCGGCACGAAGGAGCGGCCGCCTTCGCCGCCAGCGGATACGGCAAGCTGACCGGCCGCCCGGCCGCCTGCCTGGCCATCGCCGGGCCGGGGGCAACAAACCTCCTCACCGGCCTCTGGGACGCCAAGGTCGACCGTGCTCCGATCCTGGCGCTGACGGGTCAGGTCCAGACTCAGGTCCTGGGGCCCGGCGCCTTCCAGGAGATACCGCTGGCCGAGGCCTACGCGGCCGTGTCGGAGTGGAGCCAGACCGTCCTCGGTCAGGAAAATGCCACTGAGTTGATGGCGCTGGCGCTCAAGCATGCGATCGTCCAGCGGGACGTGGCTCACCTCATCTTTCCCGACGATGTACAGAATCTGCCGGGGCGAACCGATTCGCCGGCCCGCCCCCGAGCAGGGAGGGTCGCCGACCATCGGATCTCTCCACCCGCCGCCGGTATCGACGAAGCCGTGCAACTGCTGAACGGAGCGCGACGACCCGTGATAGTTGCCGGCAACGGTGCACGCCCATTTCGCGCCGAGATCATCGCTCTGGCCGAGTTCCTCGATGCCCCGGTGATTACAACTTTCAAAGCGAAGGGACTCATCCCGGATGCACATCCACTGGCCTGCGGGGTGGTCGGCCGGTCGGGAACTCCGGTGGCCTCGGCGGTAATGGGCCGGGCGGACGCGCTAATGGTGCTCGGGGCGTCGTTCTCAAATCACTCAGGCATCGCCAATTGGGTGCCAACCATTCAGGTTGATTACGACCGGATGACGCTCGGCAAGTTCGCCCCCGTCGACATCCCCGTCTGGGGAGATATCGGAGTGACGCTCGAATTGCTGGCGACCCGACTGAACCAGGCCGACCGGCCCGAGCAGCGACTCGACGTCGAACGGCGAAAGCAGGTGTGGCGTGTCGAAAAGGAACGGCGGAGAGCCATCACCGACGAACAGGGACGAATGCATCCCTCCGCTATCTTCCATGAGTTGTCTGCGCTGGTGCCCGACGGCGCGGTCCTGTCGGTCGACGTTGGAAACAACACGTATGCGTTCGGCCACTATTTCGAGTCTGGAGCCGACCAGGATGTACTCATGTCCGGGTATCTGGGCTCGATCGGATTTGCCTTCCCCGCCGCCATGGGAGCTTGGGCTGCCACCAGAGGAACCGGACGGAAGGTCATCTCGATTTCGGGTGATGGGGGATTCGGCCAGTACCTGGCGGACCTCACGACTGCGGTGAAATACTCTATGCCGATAACGCACGTGCTCCTCAACAACTCCGAACTGGGCAAGATCAGCCGGGAACAGGTGGGGGCGCTGCGTCCGATCTGGGGGACGTCACTCGTGAATCCAGACTTCGCCGAATACGCTCGCTTGTGCGGTGCTCGTGGGTGGCGTGTCGATCGACCCGAAGACCTGCGCCAGGCGATCACCGCTGCGCTGGCCGTGACCGATGGGCCGACACTGGTCGAAGTGACGACCACAGCACTCGCAACATAGGCGTCACGCTCGGGCCTATCGGCCTATCGCAAAGGTACCCTGCTTGGCAACATGGATACCACACGACTGAGGCGAGGGGTCGAGGCGCTCAAGGCGGCGGCCAGTTCCTACGGGGAGGATGAAGCGGGTCGCGCCGCCGCCGCCTTGTCGTTCTACACACTCTTCTCTCTGGTGCCGATGATGTTCCTCATCGTGGCGATTGCCGGGTTCATCTTCGAGGACGTTGGCCGGTTGAACTCCATCGTCGGACAGGTCGAAACTGCCGCAGGCGAAACTGTGGCGAGCCAGATCTCCGATCTACTCGAAGTCGCCAAGCGCCAGGCTGGTGCCTCACTGGGCATCGGTATCACCCTCACTGTGTTCTCAGCCTCGGGCATCTTCCTGCAAGTGCAAGGAGTGTTGAACAAGATCTTCGACGTCCCGACCGCCCGGACGAGCGGCCTCACCGCGTGGCTGTGGAAACGGAGTGTGGCCTTCGTCTCGGCGCTCGTCCTGGCAGTGCTGGTCATCGCGCCGGTGGTGGCGGTTGCCGCTATCCAATACATGAATCGTTGGCTGGTGCCGGATGCGATGAGCTGGCTGCGAACCCTGCTGGCGTGGAGTGTGCCGATTGTTTCGGTGGTGCTGCTCATGGCAGTGGTCGGCCTGACATTTCAAATCATGACGGCGGTGCTGATTCCCTGGCGAGCAGCCCGGCGTGGTGGCGCCGCCACCGCCCTGATGGGGCTCCCGGCTGCCTTCCTGGTCGGAACAATTCTCGGAATGGTGGGGAATCAGGGCACGCTGGGTGCGCTCGGCGGCGTCGCCATCCTGCTCTTTTTCTTCAACTTGATGTGGCAGGTCTATCTCTTCGGAGCCGAGCTCACCAAGGTCTATGCCGGACACCTTCGGTCCGGCGCCGTAGTTCGACCGGTCGCTCAGGCCCCCAGACAGCGCCAGAAGGACCAGGTGTCCTCAGGCGTTGCGCTGTCCGGCGTGTTCGGGCTCCTACTCGGCATCGCAATCGGACGGCGTAGGAACTGAGTCACATCGCCGGAGTCGCCCGTTCGAGGATTGAGCGCTGATCAACACTGCCGGGAAGTGTCCCGTAGAGACCGCCCCGGTCGTTTGTGAGCCTCGACGACACGAACGCGTCTGCTACCGCCGGCGGTGCGGACCTGATCAGCAGTGACGCCTGGAGGAGGAGTGCCATCGACTCAACGACCCGGCGTGCGTCCGACTCGGACACCAATCCGTGGATCGACTCACCGAGATGGTCGAGGGCCGCATCGAAGCGCGAGTCACCACCCTGCGCGAGCCTCAGCTCCGCCAGGAACGCCTCTGCGACATCCGGTGATTTGCGCAGCGCTCGCAGCACATCGAGGGCGATAACGTTGCCGGAACCCTCCCACACCGCGTTGACAGGGCTCTCCCGGAAGAGACGCGGCATGATCGACTCCTCGACGTAGCCGTTCCCTCCCAGGCATTCGAGTGACTCGTAGGCCAGGCCGGGTGTACGTTTTGTGACCCAGTACTTGGCGACCGGGGTGGCGATCCGGCGGAACAACTCCTCCTGCTCGTCTTCCTTGTTGTCGAAGGCGCCGGCCACTCTCAGCATCACTGCGGTGGCGGCTTCAGATTCGAGAGCCAGGTCGGCGAGCACGTTAGCCATAGCCGGCTGATCGGCCAGCACGCGGCCGAACGCGGTTCTCTGCGAAGCGTGGTGAGTTGCCTGCGCAACCGCCTGTCGCATGAGGCCGGCCGAACCAAGCACGCAATCGAGCCGCGTGTGATTGATCATCTCAACGATGACGCGGACACCGTCTCCTTCGTCACCGACTCGCTCAGCCCAGCTTTCGTAGAACTCAACTTCACTCGAAGCGTTCGATCGGTTCCCGAGCTTGTCCTTCAGCCTCTGAATAGTGAAGCCGTTGCGCACACCATCCGGAGTCCAGCGCGGCAGAAGGAAACAGGTGAGTCCCTCGGGTGCGACGGCCAGGACGAGAAAGGCGTCGGACATCGGAGCAGAGCAGAACCACTTGTGGCCCGTGATCGAGTAGCCGCCGTCGATGGGGATGGCAGTGGACGTGTTGGACCTGACGTCGGAACCACCCTGCTTTTCGGTCAAGGCCATTCCGAACGTGACACCCGTCTTACGGTCCGCCGGCTGTGCGGACGGATCGTACGCTCGGGTCAGGCGCTGCTCCCACCGGGCGGCGAGGTCGGGTTGTTTACGGAGGCTGGGGACCACGGAGGTGGTCATCGAGATCGGACAACCGTGGCCGGCCTCGATTTGTGCCATCAGAGAGAAGAGGGTGGCTCGTGCCACATATGCACCCGGTTCTCCCTCCCACGGCAGGGAATGTAAGCCGTACTCCATAGAGAGCGCCATCAAAGAGTGATAGGCGGGGTGGAAGACGACCTCATCGACACGGTTCCCGACCGGATCGTGGGTATGGAGGACCGGGTCAGATCGGTTGGCCTGGAATCCCCACTCGATCACTTCCGCTGAGCCGATTCTGGCGCCGAACTCGACGAAGCTCTCAGTTGACCATTGAACCGGGTACCGGGCCAGATGCCCGGAAAGCGCCCGATCGCTTGTGAAGAGGTTGTAGTCGACGAGTGGCAGCGGCTGATTGAAAACCTTGTGAGTCGTCTGCACGGATCCTCCTTGGGATCAAGGTTGGCGTTCTCGATTCGTGGGTTCTGGGTTCTGATCGAGCGTTCGAACAGGGTGCCGGGCTAGAACGCTGTTCGTTCGTTGGTGGCGGTCCAGATTGGCGTAAACACGAGGTACAACCCGAATGCGATGATGAACAGAGGTTCGACCCGCGCAACGGTCACGATACTGAGGCGATCGGCTATCCAGGTGCCGATCAGCGATCCCAACGGCAAAGTGCTCCACATGACGGCGCGAGAAGCCGAGGTGACCCGCCCGAGCAGGTGATCGGGCGTATAGAGCTGTCGCATCGTGATGAGCGGGACGTTGATCCAGGAAAGGCCGAGGAAGGTGACCGTCAACACCAGGAGGATCGACCATCGCGAAACTGTCAGGGTCAACACGGCGAACCCGGTACCGAACACCAGCATTCCCGTCACGAGCGTCCTCCCCAATCCGAGGATCTTCCCTGCGCTTCCTGCACTGAGCGCTCCCAGGACACCACCCACGCCTGCGGCGACGAACAAGAGGCTCACCTCCTGGCTGTCGGTCATTCCGAAGTAGTCGGCTCCGATCAGGATGATGATTGCTTCGAGGAACCCCGCCACGAAGTTGGTGATGGCTCCGGCGCCCGTCAGGAGTCGCAAGCGCCGCTCTTCCCACAAGAACGAGAAGCCCTCTCTCGCCTCAGCCCAATAGCCGCCGTGGACCGTTTGCAGAGAGCGCTTCACAGGCCCGACGAGCGCGAGCGAGAGCGCCGAAACGACGAAGGTGAGTGCATTGAGCGTGAATGCGGTGGAGTAGTCCCACCAGCCGACGATGAGGCCACCGAGAGCAGGGCCGACGACGAAGGCGACCTGTTGGCTGAGAGCAACCCGGGCGTTGGCAGTGCCCAGCTGATCCGGCCTAACGATCAAGGGAACGAATGCGAACAGAGCACTCGTGAACGTGGCTGCGAACGTTCCCACGAGGAATGAGATAGCCAGCAACGCCGGCAGATCGGGGGGAGCGCCGGCTGCCAACCTGGCCAGGACCAGAAATGCACCGGCCCGGATGAGATCCGAGACAATCAGGACGGAACGCAGACGCAGTCGATCCAACAGAACTCCGGCGAGTACGCCGACCAGGAAGGTCGGGAAGCTCTCTGCCGCGTAGATGAGGCCGAAATCTGACGGTTGATCGGAAATCAGGAATCTGACGAAGGCCGGGATCGTGAAATAGGCGATGTAATCGCCGAGTTGTGAGATCGTTTGTCCGGCCCAAAGAGCGTTGAAACGCGCGCCGAGTCCGGCAGGCGCTCGATGGCGACCCCGGCTCGGGCGCGATCGTTGTGTCCAGATCTCGCCTCTCATACTGAGGGGGCAGGCTAGACCGTCGGGCACTATCGTGTGCGGTAGACCCGTCTTGGGCCTCCGCGCACCAAGTGCGGATTGCGCCCCGGCGGCATCGAGAAAGTAGCCTGAGTCATCATGAGCGGCCCGAAAGAACTCCCGCAGCTGGTCACGGAACTGACCGACCTCTCGAAGCAGTACCTCATGCAAGAGACGATTGAACCGGCCAAGCGGCTGGGACGCGTTGCGGGCATGGGCCTGGCGGCGGGTGCCTTGTTTGCGTTCGGCGCCATCTTTCTCGGCATCGCTCTGGCATTACTACTGGTCATGGTGCTCCCGGACGGGGATCTCTGGAAGGCTCTTGCCTATCTGATTTCAACCCTGGTGCTCGGGGGAACCGCCGGCCTCATCATCTGGAGGGCGACACGCTGATGGTCACTCGTGCGGATATCGAAGCAAAAGCAAAAGAGATCGAAGGGGCCTTGAAAGAAACCCAGCAGGCCGTCAAGAACAGTGCCGTCTGGGTCGCCGTTGGCGTTGCCGCCATCGTCGTCTTCGCGTTTGTGTTCGGGCGCCGCAAAGGCAAGCAAGGCAAGGCCGTCGTCGAGGTCTACCGGATCTGAGCGTCAGGCCGGCTCGGCCAGTTTCACCTGGACACCTTCGCCGACCTTGAGCGTCCGCTTGTCGAGCAACTCCCTCCCACTGCTGCGACTGCGGAGCCAGGCAACAGCAAGTAGGGACGCGCCCAGCAGGATCAGTTGCGGATCGCCGGTGCGGAGACCACGGAAGGTTCGAGTCAGACCGGACGTGAGTGGGTTCATGGCAGAACAAGGTTAGCCCGGGCCGCCGGCTGATCGACCAGGCAGGCGACTCGACGCCCTAAACTCCTCAACCCATGCGAAACCAGCGCTTCATTCGAGCAGTCATTTTTGTCGTCGTGGCCGGCATGATCCTCACGATGATGGTCGCCGCGCTGTCTGTGCTCTCTTCATGAGCAGGGCTTTCTCTGCCGGTGATCAGTGTCTCCTCATCGACACCAAGAAGCGCCGTTTCCTTCTCCGTCTCAGGGAAGGCGGCGCTTTCCACTCGCATCATGGGGTCATCGATCACGATCATCTGATCGGCATGGAGGATGGATCGCGGGCGATCTCGACCGGCGGCGCCGAGTTCATCGTATTGCGGCCGCGTCTCTCGGACTATGTGCTCAAGATGCGAAGGGGCGCCCAGGTGGTCTATCCCAAAGATCTGGGCCCCATCCTCGTGTACGCGGATATCGCCCCCGGGTCGATTGTGCTCGAAGCCGGGACGGGTTCCGGCGCTCTGACCCTCGGTTTGCTGAGAGCGGTTGGCTCATCGGGTCGGGTGGTGAGCGTCGAACGCCGTGAAGATCATGCCGAGCATGCCGGGGAGACGATCAGCCGGTGGTTGGGGTCGATACCGGACAACCTCGAATTGCGAATCGGACAGGTAGAGGATCAGATTCTCGAGGTTCGACCGGACCGCATCGTGCTGGACGTTCCGGAGCCGTGGCACAGCGTTGCACCGGCGGCCGTCGGGTTGAGCAGTGGCGGCGTGTTTTGCGCCTATGTTCCCACCGTTCCTCAACTCCAACAGACGGTCGAGGAACTGCGGGCGAGCGGGCGTTTCGACGACATTCTGGCTTTCGAGGCACTTCTGCGTACCTGGAATGTGCAAGGACGGTCGGTGCGTCCGGACCATCAGATGGTCGGACATACCGGGTTCATCTGCGTCGCCCGCAAGGTAGCACCGAGCACACAGCAAGAGCCGGAGTCTGAGGACTCCGGCTCTCAACCGCCCGATGAGGGTTGAGCCTAGGGCTCAATGAATATGCACTCGCCGGGGCATTCCTCGGCAGATTCCACCGTGATGTCCTCTTGCCCGGCCGGTACTACGGCGACACCGTCTGCTCCCTGCGAGTTGTTCTCCGCCTCGGCGAAGATCTTCTCGCCCTCACGGACGTAGGCCAGTCCGTCATCGAGCATCACGAATACGTCCGGTGCGATCTCTTCGCAGAGACCGTCTCCTGTGCAGAGATCCTGATCGATCCACACCTTCATGTCGAACTCCTGGTTCGGTGTTTTGCGGAGCGTCATCCTACTGCACGTTGTCGCCAAGCCGGGACTTCCCGCCCTGGTATGTACAAGACGGCTGCATCCGTATACTGCGAATAGAGGTACCTCATGACGAACGAACCACACGACCGGGCCGAGATTCGTGACCTTCTCGCTACGATTGCCCGGCTCGAGGGAGAGGCTGCCACCCTGCGCGGTCGGCTGCTCGACGCTCCCAAACACGTGCGGATTCTCGAAGAACGACTCATCGAGCAGAAGGCCCAATTGCGCAGGGCAGTCGAACAGAACGAACGCCTGACCAATGTGCTCGAAGAGGCTCGTGAGCAGCTTTCGGTGCTTCGTGAGGAGGTCGAGAAACTCACCACACCGCCGAATCCTTTCGGAACGGTGATCAACACCAACGAAGACGGCACCGTGGATGTGCTCACCGCCGGTCGAAAGATGAGGGTCAGTGCTCAGCCGACGATCGAGGTCAAGCAGTTGCAGCGGGGGCAGGAGGTGTTGCTGAACGAGTCCCTCAACGTCGTCGACGTGCGGCACTTCGACTCCACGGGCGAGATCGCCACCGTGAAAGAACGCCTCGACGAACACCGGCTCATCGTGGTCGGCCACGGTGACGAAGAGCGCGTCGTTGAGATCGCCGAGCCGATGCGGGAACAGTTCCTTCGGGCCGGCGACCACGTTCGGATCGACGCCAAAGCCAACCTGGTCCACGAGAAGCTCGCCCGGCCGGAGGTCGAGGAACTCGTGCTCGAGGAGGTTCCCGACATCACCTACGAGATGGTCGGCGGCCTCGGAGAACAAATCGAAACGATCCGCGATGCGGTCGAGCTTCCATACGTACACAAGGTTCTCTTCGAGAAGTACGATCTCGAGGCCCCCAAAGGTGTGCTGCTGTACGGGCCACCGGGTTGCGGAAAGACCCTGATCGCAAAAGCCGTGGCCAACAGCCTCGCCAAAGCCGTTGCGCAGCGAGTGGGTAGGGAGGACGCGCGGTCCTACTTCTTGAACATCAAAGGCCCTGAACTGCTGAACAAATACGTCGGTGAGACGGAGCGCCAGATCCGGCTGATTTTCCAGAGGGCTAAAGAGAAGTCGGATGAAGGCGTGCCCGTCATCGTCTTCTTCGACGAAATGGACTCCCTGTTCAGGACGAGGGGAACCGGCATTTCGTCCGACGTGGAATCCACCATCGTCCCGCAGTTGCTCTCCGAGCTCGATGGTGTGGAGAGCCTGAAGAACGTCATCGTCATCGGCGCCTCGAACCGTGAGGATCTCATCGATCCCGCCATCCTTCGACCGGGACGTCTCGACGTGAAGATCAAGATCAACCGTCCCAGTGAGGAGGCGGCAGGGGAGATATTCCGGATCTACCTTTCTCCCGAACTGCCGCTCGACGCCGGTGAGGTCGGTGCACACGGTGGAGAGCCCCGGGACATGATCTCGGACATGATCAGCCAGACCGTGTCCCGCATGTACGGCACGGGCGACGAAAACAAGTTCCTCGAAGTCACGTATGCGAACGGCGACCGGGAGGTCCTCTATTTCAAGGACTTCTCGAGTGGCGCGATGATCGAGAACATCGTCCGCCGCGCAAAAAAGGACGCCATCAAGCGAGAGATCAACGACGGTGAAGCCGGTATCCGGACCAGCGACCTGCTGGCCGCCATCAAGCAGGAGTTCCGCGAACATGAGGACCTCCCGAACACCACGAATCCCGACGACTGGGCGAAGATCTCCGGCAAGAAGGGTGAACGGATCGTCTACGTGCGAACCCTGATCGAGGGGGAGTCCGAGTCGAAGACCATTGAGACGATGACGCCGGGACAGTACCTGTAGTGGCATTGACGAAGGTGATTGGAACCGAGACCGAATTCGGGATCACCATCCGGAACCAGCCCGACTTCAACCCATCGGTAGCGTCCGGCCTCGTGATCAATGCCTACCGCGGTGATGCTGCCCGGGTGCAATGGTCGTTCGAGGAGGAGTCACCCGGCCGTGATGCCCGCGGCTTTGGATTTGAGGTCGCCGTTTCTTCGGATCTAGAGGCTGGGATGGCCAACGTGGTTCTGACGAACGGCGCCCGCCTCTACGTCGACCATGCTCATCCTGAGTACTCGACTCCCGAGTGCCGTACTCCTCTCGAAGCTGCTCTCCACGACAAGGCGGGCGAAGTCGTCATGGCCAGAGCCGCCCGGGCTGCCCAGGAGCTCGTTCCTGCCGGCCAGATCGTCGGTGTCTACAAGAACAACAGCGACGGAAGGGGCAACTCTTACGGCGCCCATGAAAACTACCTGCTCGCCCGTGCGCTGCCGTTTGAAGACGTGATCCATCATCTGACTGCCTTCCTCGTGACCCGGCAGGTTTTCACCGGTTCCGGCAAACTCGGTTCGGAGAACGGTCGCCCCGACGTGGACTTCCAGTTGACACAACGAGCAGACTTCTTCGAAGAGGAGGTGGGCCTCGAAACAACCCTGAAGCGGCCGATAATCAACACAAGGGATGAACCGCACGGGACGCCTTCGAAATACCGTCGATTGCACGTGATCATCGGTGACGCCACGATGTCCGAAACCCAGACATTCCTGAAGGTCGGGACGACTGCGCTGTTGCTGGCCGCGCTCGAGGACGGCGCGCTGCCCGAAGCCCTAACCTTGCAACATCCGGTGGAGTCGTGCTGGCAGGTCAGTCACGACCTGGAGATGCGCCGCCCGCTCCGGCTCGAAGGCGGAGCCACCGCCACCGCGCTCGATCTGCAGTGGCAGTATCACGAGTGGCTCACCAAGTACGCGGAACAGTTCGAAGGAGAACACGACCTGCTGCTTTCCGAGTGGGCGAAGATCCTGACCGACCTCGAGCGCGACCCTCTCTCGACCGCAGATCGCCTGGATTGGGCCGCCAAGTTTCGCCTACTCACGGGGATGCAGGAGCGAGATGGGCTCTCCTGGACCGATCCGAAGCTACGAGCGCTGAACCTTCAGTTCCATGATGTTGATCCAGAGCGTGGGATCTTCCAACGCCTGGTACGTCGCGGGGCAATCAACCGATTGTTCACAGATTCAGAAGTCGACGAGGCGGCAACTCACCCACCGCAAGGGACCCGCGCCTATTTCCGGGGTGAATGCGTTGCCCGGTATCCGACCGCGCTGGTAGCTGCCAACTGGGATTCGCTCGTCTTCGATACCGGGGAGGGTTCACTCACACGGGTGCCTATGATGGAGCCCTTGAGAGGAAGTAAGGACCTCGTAGAGGAGCTGCTCGATAGCTCACTCACCGTCCCCCAACTCCTCGAAGCGCTTGGAGGTAGCGATGGCCGAGCAGGAACAGAAACGACGCCAACCACCGGCTGACTCAAAGACCGAGGCCGCAGACGCCAAGGTCGAAGCGAAGGTCTCCGAGACCGCTGAGAAGCTCGATGACCTCCTCGATGAGATCGATGCCGTCCTAGAGGAGAACGCCGAGGAGTTCGTGAAGAACTATGTGCAGAAGGGTGGCGAGTGATCGACCGGCTAATGCCACGGGGACTCGATATCGCGGGAGGCCCCGGATTCACCCAGTTGCTCCAATCACTCCATCTCGAACCCACCTGGCCGACCGCCGAAGGTGATATGAGCAGGATCGAAGCCCCGGAGTCCACGACTGTGCTCGCCGCCCGCTACAAAGACGGCGTCGTGATGATCGGCGATCGACAGGCTACCGAGGGTCACTCGGTCGCGCATCGACGGATGCAGAAGGTCTTTCCCACCGATCGATTCAGCGTGGTTGCGATTTCCGGAACGGCCGGCCTGGCGGTCGAGATGGTTCGGCTATTCCAGACCGAACTCGAACACTACGAGAAGCTCGAAGGATCCCGGCTGAGTCTCGACGGAAAAGCCACATACCTGGCCAGAATGGTCCGTCAGCAACTTCCGCTGGCCTTCCAGGGACTCGTTGTGGTCCCGCTTTTTGCAGGTTTCGACGAAATCCATCAGACGGGCCGTCTCTTCACATTCGATGTTGTAGGCGGAAGGTATGAGGAGAACGACTTCGGAGCGACCGGATCGGGCTCCCGGGAAGCACGCTCGTACTTGCGCAACCGCTATGCACCCGACCTCGAAGAAGCCGAAGCCCTTCAACTCACCATGGAAGCGTTGGTGGCGGCATCCGAGGAGGACGTGGCAACTGCCGGCCCCGATCCGCGCCGCGCCATTTTCCCGACGGTGGTGACGGTCACCGCGTCCGGGCACGACGAATTCGACGACGCCCGAGTCGAGCCGATTGCCTCCGCCGCACTGGAGGCCGTCAGATGAGCATGCCGATGTACGTTCCGCCGGAACAACTCGTCAAGGATCGAGCCGAATACGCCAGGAAGGGTATTGCTAGGGGGAAGAGCATCGTTGCTCTCGAGTTTGCCGGGGGAGCGCTGCTCCTGGCTGAGAACCCCAGTGGAACCCTTCACAAGATCTCTGAGGTCTACGATCGCATCGCTTTTGCCGGCGTCGGCCGTTACAACGAGTTCGAGAGCTTTCGGGTGGCGGGCATCCGGTACGCAGACGTCAAGGGCTATATGTACGGGCGCCCGGACGTCGACGTCAAGGGCCTGGCCAACGCATTTGCCCAGACGCTTGGCAATATCTTCATCCACGAGATCAAGCCGTATGAAGTCGAGATTCTGTTGGTAGGGATCTCCGACGACGGTAGCGACATGTTCAAAGTGCTGTACGACGGAACCCTCTCGGATGAGCACGGTGTCGGCGCGATCGGTGGTCAGGCCGACGAGCTGGTCTCGCACCTCCGCAGCAACTACGAGGAGGGGCTGCCCTTCGAAGCTGCTCTTGCGCTCGCCAAGGACGCATTCCGCTCACTCACCGCCGGACGCGACATCGAAGGCTGGGAAGGAGCGGTACTGGACCGTGCGCTAGGGCGTCGGACCTTCCGAAGACTCACAGAGGATGAATTGAGCGACTGAACCCAGGTCATCTTGCTGTGTCGCCCGCAGATAACCAGGAGGGCTGTACGCTGAGCGCGTGGAGCGCCGCATCTTCGGACTCGAGAACGAATACGGGGTGACCTGCACGTGGCAGGGCCAGCGCCGGCTCAGTCCCGACGAGGTAGCCAGATATCTGTTCCGGCGGGTGGTCAGCTGGGGACGGTCGTCGAACGTGTTCCTCGAAAACGGATCTCGCCTGTACCTCGACGTAGGTTCTCATCCTGAATACGCGACGCCGGAGTGCGACAACCTCCACGACCTGATCGCCCACGACAAGGCGGGGGAACGGATCCTCGAAGAACTCGTGTTCGCAGCCGAGGAACGCCTCGAGGAGGAAGGGATCAAAGGCGAGATCCACCTCTTCAAGAACAACACAGACTCGGCCGGCAACTCCTATGGATGTCACGAGAACTACCTGATCAGCCGGCACGGTGATTTCCAGCGAACCGTCGACACCCTCATTCCTTTTCTGGTGACCCGGCAGATCTTCTCGGGGGCAGGCAAGTTGCTCCAGACCGCTCGCGGAACGACCTTCTCCATTGCGCAACGGGCCGAGCACATCTGGGAAGGAGTGTCTTCGGCAACGACGCGCAGCCGACCGATCATCAACACCCGGGACGAACCGCACGCCGACGCAGAGCGGTATCGCAGGCTCCATGTAATAGCCGGCGACTCCAATATGTCGGAATACGCCACGTTCGTGAAAGTGGGGACGGTGGCCGCCATACTTCAGATGCTCGAGGACGATGTCGTATTTCGCGATCTCACGCTCGAGAACCCCATCAGGGCCATTCGGGAGATCAGCCACGACATAACGTGCAGGCGTCCGATCCGCCTACACAACGGTCGTGAACTCACTGCGCTCGATGTTCAGTGGGAGTACTTCGATCGGGCCATGCGCTACTCGCGCACTGTGGGGTTCCCGGCTCCCGTGCAACTCGCAGTCGAGATGTGGGAACACCTCTTGACGAATCTCGAAAAGGATCCGCTTCGTCTCGACCGTGAGGTCGACTGGGTCATGAAGTATCACATCATCGAGCGGTTTCGCGAGCGGCATCACCTGCCGCTGTCGAGCTCGCGCCTGGCGATGATCGATCTCAGCTATCACGACGTAAACCGATCGCGCGGTCTCTACTACCTCCTCCAGCGCCGCGGTTTTGCCGACAGGGTGGTGACGGATCGGGCTATTGACGAAGCCAGGAGACAGGCACCCCAGACGACTAGGGCGCGATTGCGCGGAGAGTTCATTCGCGCCGCCAAAGAGAAGAAGCGCGACTTCACAGTCGACTGGGTACACCTGAAGCTCAACGATCAAGCTCAGCGAACCGTTCTCTGCAAGGACCCGTTCAAGTCGCAAGATGAGCGGGTCGACAAGTTGATCGAGAGCCTCTGAGTCACCGGTCGGATCGGGTACCTGGTAGCTCTTCCACGAGATCCTTCCTAGTCCGCGGCGCTCGCCGTACTCTGTCGTTGTCATGAAGAACGTGCTCGAACGCCTACTGAACCTGCTCGCTTGCCTGCTGACCGCGGATCGCCCCGTTTCAGCGGATGAGATTCGCTATACCGTGGCCGGGTACGAGGAAAAGACGGATGAAGCCTTCCACCGGATGTTCGAGCGAGACAAGGAGCTCTTGCGTGAGATGGGGATTCCCATCTCACTGCAGCCGACCGACATTTGGGAGATCGAATTCGGGTACGTCCTGCCACCCGAGGAGTATCAGCTCGATGATCCGGGACTGACGGACGAAGAACGCACCGCGCTGTGGCTGGCCGCGCAGATCGTCCGGCTGGGCGGACAACCACAGGGCCCGGAGGCGATTCTGAAACTGGGTGGCATCCCGTTCTCAGGTGGTGGCGAGCCGCTGGCGGCCGAGCTCGGGCTCGGGTCGACCGACCTCTCAACGGCGTTCCAGGCGGTAGCGGATCGGTCTGCCCTCGAATTTGATTATCGGGAACGCCACCGCCGCATCCACCCGTACGGTCTGGTGCACCAGCGCGGGCACTGGTACGTGGTAGGTAAGGAATCTGAAGAGGCGGTGAAGGCCTTTCGCATCGACCGGACCGCCAACATGGCAGTCGGCTCGGCGCCGGGAACGTTCGAACGCCCGGTTGGGTTCAATGCGGCTCAAGCGCTCCCCAAGGCGCCATGGGAGGCAGGAGAAGGTGATGTCCGGGCGGAGGTGCAGTTCGATTCCGATGTCGCCTGGTGGGCGGAGCGACAGCTCCCCTCGAATGCCGGGCGCGAACACCACGATGACGGATCGATCACAGCCCGGCTCGATGTGGCTAATGAGGACGCGTTCATTGGATGGCTGCTGGCATTCGAAGAAAAGGCGGAGGTGCTGGCACCTGCCGAACTTCGGGCCAGGCTCATGCAACGGGTGGAGGGCGCCGGATGACCCGCACTGCGCAGCGACTGAACAGGATCCTCTCCATGCTCCCGTGGGTGATCGCCAACCCCGGTACCGCGGTTGATGAAGTCTGCGACCGGTTCGGCTATTCCAGAAGGGACCTGATCGCCGACCTGGACCTCGTCTTCGTGTGCGGACTTCCGGGATACGGGCCCGGTGACCTCATGGTCGCGTACGTGGAGGACGACGAGGTGATCGTCGATATGGCGGATTACTTCGCAAGACCGCTCCGACTCACCCCGGCAGAAGGGCTGGGACTGCTGGCGGCCGGACTGGCGTTGATCAGCAGCGGTCAGGCCCCACCGGCGCTCGAACGGGCGGTTGAGAAGCTCAGCACCGCGCTCACCCCTGAGGGCGGAGAGGTACTGGCGGTAGATGTATCCGGCGAACCGGAGCTGGTCGGTCTGCTCCGCACGGCGGCGGCCGGCGGCCGGGTCGTCGACATCGTTTACTCCTCCCTCGGCAAAGGCGAGACGAAGGCTCGATCGGTTGAACCCTGGAGTGTCGCTTCGGCCCTCGGTAACTGGTATCTGTCTGCCTACTGCCGAACGGCAGGGGGAGAGCGCATCTTCCGGGTTGATCGGATCCGTCGGGCGGAGGTCACAGACGAGGCATTCGTTCCGCCTGAGGACCCCCCACCGGTGGAAGTGCGGTACCTGCCGGGTGAGGATGACGTACGCGCCACCATCCGCCTTACCAACCGGGCTCGCTGGGTGGCAGAGTATTACCCGATCGAGGTCGTCGAAGATCTCGAGTCCAGCCTCGTCATCAGGTTCTCGGCCAGCGATGTTGCAGTGATCGCACGACTCCTGCTCAGGCTCGGGAGCGAGGCCGCACTAGTTGAAGGCCCCGGCGTTGCCGAAGCGCTCGCCGATTTGCGCAGCCGCATCCTCACCCGGTACGCCCCGGCGTAGCGCCGGGGCGTACCGGCCTCGGCCGGAACTCAAGACCTGCCGACCAGGGTGTGAGCCGCGCCGAGGCGGGTCCGAGTCGGATGGCTTCCCCGAATGGCTTCGCGAAACCTCTTCAGTTTCAGCTGTCTATCACCGATATCTCTGGCAACAAGCGGTTGCGGAGAACCCAACAAGATGACCACCATCAAAACCACCTGTCGGCTGTGCGGAGACATCGAGCTGCATCCCAAGGATCTGCGACTCGAACTCGACCCGATGAAAGATGCAGGAAACTACCGGTTCACATGCCCGGCCTGCGATCACATCCAGCGGCGCCCGGCGAACGCTCGAGTCGTGAGTGTGCTGCTCGCCACCGGCGTCGCCTACGACGTGCTCCCGACAGATCCGATCACAGAAGACGAGATCGCCGCATTTGCCGTAGCACTGCGCGACGAAGAAGACCTCGTCCGCCTCCTCGCCACCTGACCGACAGGTTCTCGAGCCTTCGGGGATCCGGTTGGTGGGCCGGCCGTCCCTTCCATGTGATTCCGCTCATCTTCGCGTCGACCAGGCGCACGATCCTCCTAGCATGTGCATATGCCTGATGTCTCTCTAACCGAGTTCGCCGTCATCGGTCTGGTCGTGCTGATCGCCTTTGGCCCAAAACGGCTGCCTGAGATCAGTAGAACGGCAGGCAAGTGGGCGCGCGAACTGCGAACGATCTCCCGTGAGTTCCGCCGGGGCATCGAACGCGAGGTATCGGCAATCAATGAGCCTCTCAAGGAGATCACCCAGGATCTGATTGGTCCGATGCAGGACCTCAAGAAGGAGATCCAGGGTCCCGTCGAAGCAATGAAGAAGGACCTCGCCGAGCCGCTCGACCAACTCAAGGACGACCTGAAGGAGGTCGAACAGCTTGCGTCGGCCGATTGGGTGGGACCTGTTGCCGACTCGGGGCCGACACCGGGCGATGCATTGGAGGATTTGGATCGAATCGAATCCGGCGAGGACCTGCTCGACGGGGAGCCGGATTGAACGACGAGCGCCGACAGACCATTCTCGAACACCTCGAGGAGTTCCGCTGGCGGGTCGTCAAGTCGGCAGTTGTCCTCCTCATCACGTCGATCGTCGCCTTCGTCTTCCGCGACTGGATTCTCGACGTGTTGGTCCAGCCCTACCGGGACATCGGCGGGGCCGGGGAGCTGATAGCCCTGAAGCCAACAGAAGCATTCGGGGCTGCGATGCGGATCGCGTTCTTCGGTGGGGTGTTGCTGGCCAGCCCGATCCTGCTGTATCAAATCTGGGCGTTCATCAACCCTGCGTTGAGCCCCCGGGAGCGCCGCTGGACGATTCCAATCGTCACCGCTCTTGTCATCCTCTTTCTGGGCGGCGTCGTGTTCGCATACTGGATTCTGCCGCGCGGCCTCGAATTCTTTGCCTCCGTGCTCGAGGTCGAGTTCCGGCTGCAGATAACGGAGTACTTGAAGTTCGTAACCATGGTGATGCTCGTGTTCGGGCTCTCGTTTGAGTTCCCGGTGTTCCTCTACGCCGCCGCCGCAGCAGGTCTGATCACCTCGGAGAAGCTGGCCGGGTCACGCCGGTGGGCAATCACCATCATCGTCATCGTGGCCGCGGTGGTGACGCCGACCGGAGATCCCTACACGCTGCTCCTGCTGAGCGGACCCCTTTACCTGCTGTATGAGATAACGATCTGGCTGATCAGGTGGACCCTGCGCAAATGAGTCTGGGCGCGTACATATCGCAGTTGGACTTCACTCCGGATCGTTTTCAACGCCAGGCCTTCGAAATACTCGAGCGCAACGAATCCGTTGTCGTGTCTGCGCCGACCGGAGCAGGCAAGACTCTGATCGCGGAGGCGGCGGTCTACCGAGCCGTCGAACGCGGCAAGCGGGCGTTCTACACGACCCCGATCAAAGCTCTGAGCAACCAGAAGTTCGCCGAGTTCGTCGCCGTCTACGGCGAGAAACGAGTCGGATTGCTGACCGGAGACAACTCCATCAACGGCGATGCCCCGGTGGTTGTGATGACGACCGAAGTGCTGCGGAACATGATCTACCAGGAAACTCCCGGGCTGGTCGACGTCGAAAGCGTCGTGCTCGACGAAGTCCACTACCTACAGGATCAGGTTCGTGGCCCGGTCTGGGAAGAGATCATCATCCACGCCCCTCCGCAGATCCGGCTGGTCTGCCTCTCGGCCACGATTGCGAATGCGGGGGAACTGGCCGACTGGGTGAGAGAGCGGCGAGGCCCGACATCGCTGGTGGTTGAGTCCGAGCGTCCCGTTCCGCTCGAGAGCCTTTATTTCCTCAAGGACCTCTGGGCAGAAGACCCTCTCAAACTCTTCCCGATGTTTGTCGGCGACGGGGCAAAACGCCCCAACCACGCGATCGAGCGACTCCTCAGCCAGCGCAAGGGGCGGCGCCGGAGATTCGTGACTCCTCGCAGGTTCGACGTCGTTGACCAACTCGCCCGGGCCGAGATGCTGCCCGCGATCTACTTCATCTTCAGTAGAGCAGGGTGCGACAGTGCCGCCGCCACTCTGGCTTCTGCCGGTCTTCGACTGGGCGGCGATGGTGATAGCCAGTCGTTGCGGGAGATCGTCGAGCGCCGGACGGCACATCTGGCCACCCGGGACCTGCAGGCGCTCGGATACGAACGATGGGTGGCCCAGTTGGAGTCGGGCGTCGCAGCTCATCACGCAGGAATGGTGCCGGCTTTCAAGGAGAGCGTCGAGGAGGCCTTCGCGGCGGGTCTGGTCAAAGTGGTGTTCGCCACTGAGACGCTGGCGCTCGGCATCAACATGCCGGCCAGGACGGTTGTGCTGGAGAGCATGAGCAAGTTCAACGGAGAAACGCACGAGCTGCTTCGATCGGGTGATTACACCCAGCTCACCGGCCGGGCCGGACGGCGTGGAATCGACGATCACGGTTACGGGATCTCGCTCTACTCCCCGTTTGTCGGTTTCGATCGGGTCTCCTCAATCGCCGGGATGGGAGCGCATCCACTCCGATCGAGCTTCCGTCCCACCTACAACATGGCTGCCAATCTCGTTGCCAACTACCCACAGGTTGAGGCGGAGCGCTTGCTCGAGTCCTCGTTTGCCCAATTCCAGCGGCGTAGTTCTGCGAAAGCGGCGAAGGAATCCATCGATAGGCTCGAAGCAGAGCTCGCCCAATTGCGGTCCCGGGCCGCTTGTGAACGCGGCGACGTGTTCGAGTTCGTGGGGTTGGCAGGGGAGGCGCCTGCACGGTCCGAGCGCGGTGTGTTGGACCTCGAGGCCGGTGACGTGATCGAACAGTTCGGTGACCGGGGAAGAGATCGTACCGTTGTTCTGCAGCGTGATCGGTGGCGGTCCGCCGACCCACGGATCGTTGTCGTGAGCGATACCGGCAAGCTGCGGAGGATTCGCCTCCGCGACCTCGCTCCCGGAACAGCCCGCCTCGGCCGCGTGCGGCTTCCGCAGCCGTACCGTCCTAAGGATCAACGATTCCATCATCGCGTCGGTCGCCTTCTACAGGGTTTTGAACCCGAGGTCGAAGAGGTGCTCGGTTGGACCATATCGGAGCGTGCAGGCGGGCATCCTGTGTCTGCGTGCCCTGATGTCACCGAGCACGTTCGGACTGCGCAGAAGGCTTTGCGGCTGGAGAAAGACCTGGCTCGCAGGCGCAAGCGGCTGGGGGCCGGCGAGTCGGATTTGATCGAGGAATTCGATTCGATCCTGGATCTCCTCGAGGCACGGGGATACGTGCGCGGCTGGAGCCTCAGTGAAGCGGGGGAGCGGCTTCGGATCGTCTACAACGAATTGGACCTCTTGCTGGCCGAATCGATTCGCACAGGAGTCTTCGACGGGTTGTCGGCAGCCGAGCTGGCAGCCGTGGTGTCCGTATTCGTCTACGACCCGCGCGGAGCCGGAGAGGGATTTCGGGCCCCAACGGTCCGGTTCGGCGACAGCTGGAAGGCGATCGAACGAACGTGGCGGGTTCTGACCGAGGAAGAGTCCAACCGGCGCCTGAAACCCACGCGTCGACCCGAACCGGGATACGCCGACACGGTATTTGCCTGGGCTTCCGGGGCTACGCTCGAGGATGTTCTCGAGGACGAGGACGTCGCGGCAGGGGACTTCGTGCGTAATCTGCGGCAAGTGCTCGACTTGCTCCGGCAGCTCAGGGACGGGTTCCCGGCCCTGGCGAGTCTGGCTCGAGAAGCGATTCGGACCGTCGATCGTGGCGTGGTCGCGGCAGGAGGACAACAATGACGGCCTGGAAAGTGATGGTCAACGCCCGGGCAGGTGACCGGCGTCGCCTCGAGGACCGGGCCCGCGACGCTTTGACCGCATTTGGACTCGAGTCAGATGCCGAATCCCCGGACGGAATCGAGGCGATGCGAGAGCAGACCCTTTCCGCCGCTGCCGCGGGCTGGACCCGTTTCGCCGTTGTAGGAGGAGACGGCACCCTCAACGTGGTTGTCGATGCCCTGATGCAGAGGACTTGGAGCGCGCCGCCCGTTGTTGGGTTATTGCCGTCGGGGACCGGTTCCGATTTCGCCAGGACGTTCGCGTTGCCGCAGCGACTCGAAGAGGCTGCCGCCCATCTTGTTGGTGAGCGCACCTATCCGGTCGATGTCGGCATCGCAGAGGGCTCCTGGGGCAAGCGTGCTTTCATCAACGAGGTTCAGGCTGGACTGGGAGCTGCGACGGCAGGAATCGCCGAGCGACTTCCGCGTCGCATCGGCGCTGCCAAGTACCAGATCGCTTTCTGGGCTACCTTGCCGCGTTTTCGGCCGGCCATGGTCAAGATCGAGGCGGGGTTGAGGTCTTTCGAAGGCCCCGCACTGGCAGTCGTGGCGGCTAACGGTCAGTTCTTCGGAGGAGGGCTCAATATCGCTCCTCGAGCCTCACTCCGGGACGGCAAGCTCGATGTTCAGGCGTTTTCGGTGTTGCGCAGGTCTGCCGTTCCGCTGTTCCGGAAGATCAAGGTGGGCATGCACGGGAACCACCCCGGTGTTCACCGGATGCCGGCGGCCTCTGTCTCGATCGAGACGGAGATCCCATGGCCGGTCGAGGTCGACGGTGAGCCACTGGGCATGACTCCCCTCAAGGCGTATATGGTGCCAAATGCCATCGAATTCAAGATCTGACGTTCACCGGTCGATACTGCCTCGAGCCGGCGGCCGGAACGAAATCGCCCGTGGCGTCACGGACCCGGCTCAGCAACCTATACTCCGGCCGCTCGATGGAAGAGGCCATGGCACAGGATGATGTTTTGACAGACCCCGACGAAGTACTCGAAGACGACGTCGAAGAGGACTTTGATGAGGATGCGGACCTCGATGAAGACGTGGTGAGCGAGGTGGATGACATCGTCGACGACGAGGTCATCGACGACGAAGACGACGAGACGGAGATCGAGACGGAGACCGAAGCGCTCGACGAACTCGAAGCCGAGGAACTCGAGTTGCTGGACGACGAAGTGGCCGAAGCGCTGCTCATCGATGAGGTTGCCGAGCTGCGGGCGATTCGTCGAGAGGAATTGACGATGAATATCGATGCCCAGCAGGCGCAGGTCGATGAGTTCGTCTGCTCCTCATGTTTTCTCGTCAAGCGGACGAGCCAGCTGGCGAATCGGCGCAAGATGATCTGCTTAGATTGTGCGTCTTGACCCCGTCACCGTCGTAGTCCCCACCTACAACGAACGACAGAACCTGCCGGATCTGGTGACCGCGGTGCTGTCCCACGGATACCGGCTGCTGATCGTTGACGACGGTTCGCCAGATGGGACCGGAACACTCGCCGACGAGCTCGCTTCCCAGCATACGTTGATGGACGTCGTCCACCGCTCAACGAAGCAGGGGCTGGGACCTGCCTACGCAGAGGGGTTTGCTGTGGCCCTGGAAGGAGGGGCGGCGGTCGTGTGCGAGATGGATGCCGACTTCTCCCACGACCCGAACGATCTCCCGCGCTTGATCGGGGCCCTCGAGGGAGGTGCCGACCTGGCGCTGGGCAGCCGCTACGTGCCGGGTGGATCAACTCCCGACTGGCCGTGGCACCGTCGGTTCCTCTCAAGGGGCGGCAACCTCTACGCTCGAATTGCCCTCGGCCTTTCCACGCACGACGCCACCGCCGGGTTTCGCGCCTACCGGGCGGATTGCCTCCGCCGGCTACATGCCGAAACCTGCGGGGCATCGGGCTACGCCTTCCAGGTCGAGCTGGCGATGCGGGCTGCAGATGAGGGGTGCCGGATTGAGGAAGTGCCTATCTCGTTTCGAGACCGGAAATTCGGCACGTCGAAGATGAGCAACGCAATAGTGGCGGAGGCGATGTGGCTCGTGACACGCTGGGCAGTGTCACGGCGCTTCGGTCGACTACGCTCGCCAGGGTGATCAACGTACGCAGAGCCGAACCAACCGATCTCCCCGAACTGGTTCGACTGTATCGCCGTCTTGAACTCGAGATGGTCGAACTCCATGGGATGTGGCCCGTTGCCGACGGTCTCGATGAGCCGATTGAGGGCTCGCTCAGCGATCGAGTTGAGTCAACCGATTACCACGTGTATCTGGGAATGATCGACGAAGTCCCGGTCGGTTTTCTGATTTCACGCCTCCGTCCGCTTCTCGTACAGGCCGGCGGCGAGGAGGTCGGCGTGATCGACTTCATTTTCACCGAACTGGAAGCCCGCGAAGTCGGCATTGCCGAGGCAATGCTCGACGTTGCGTTGGCCGATCTCACCGCCGTCGGCGCGGAACGATTCGACGCACCGGTTTTGCCGGGCCACCGGCTTGCCAAAAACTTCTTCGAGCGCTCCGGGTTCTCCGCCCGTTCCATCATCATGCATCGGAGAAAGCGGTGACCAGGGACGATCCGATCCGGTTTCCCCGGGTGGGAGTCGGAGCAGTGATCGTACGCGACGGCGCCCTATTGATGGTCGAACGTGGCCGGCCGCCCAGGGCCGGTGAGTGGGCCGTTCCGGGCGGCAAGGTTCGCTGGGGTGAGCGGCTCGAGGATGCGGTCGTCCGTGAAGTCTATGAAGAAACCGGGCTCGTCGTTGAGGTCGGCGAGCTGGTCTGGAGCGGTCAAACTATCGGACCCGACTGGCATTTCATCTTGATGGATTTCGAAGCAGCGGTCGTCGGAGGGACGCTGACTCCCGGAGACGACGCGGCGAACGCGGCATGGGTCGGGTTGGACGAGGTTTCAGACCTTCCGGTGACCTCCTCCATGCATGAACTGATCGACCTGCTCAGGAGACGTTGATGGAGAGCGAGGTTCTGGCCGATCTGCTCGGAATGCTGATCCGCAATCAGTGCATCAACGACGGCACTCCTGAGAGCGGCTACGAGCACCGGTCGGTGGAGACGCTGGCCGGTTTCTTCGGGGAGGCCGGGACGGTTTTCGAACCCCACCCCGGCCGTCAGAGCGTCCTGTACAGGGTACCGGGGAGAAACCCGGCGGCGCCGAGACTGATGCTCATGGGCCACCTCGATGTCGTTCCGGCCGATCGAACCGGGTGGGACCATGATCCGTTCGGCGGTCGAGTCCATGACAGGTTCGTTTGGGGGCGCGGAGCAGTGGACATGCTGAACGTGACGACCGCCATGGCGGCCGTCTTCAATCGGTACCTGTCCGGCGAAGCTCCGCAGCCTGCAGGAGATCTCCTGTTTCTCGCCGTCGCCGATGAGGAAGCGGGAGCGAGATTCGGTGCGAAGTACCTGACAGAACATCACTGGGGCGAGATTGCCTGTGAGTACGTGTTGAACGAAGTGGCTTATCCGGCTATCCGGCTGACCGAGTCCCCTGTATTTCCGGTGAACGTCGGCGAGAAGGGCCCATTCTGGCGAACGCTCGAGTCGACCGGTACCCCGGGTCACGGTAGTCAGCCGTACGGAACCGATAACGCCCTGGTGCCATTGGCTCGTGCGATGGCGGGGTTGGCCGAGGCTCCCGCGCCCGTCTTGATCTCTGATGAGTGGCGGGAGTTCGTGGCCGGCTTGGGGTTGCCGGACGAGCAGGCGACTGCCTGGCTGGATCCCGAACTCATCGATCAGGTGGTCGAAGACCTGGCAGCTGAGTCGATGGGGTTAGCCAGGTTCGTACACGCATGCACGCATCTCACGGTCAGCCCGACCGTGTTGCAGTCAGGAGTGAAGAGCAACGTGATCCCGGAAGCTGGTCACGCCGAAGTCGACTTCCGGGCATTGCCCGGCCAGGACGGATCGACGGTCGACGATCACCTCTCCAAGGTCCTCGGCGCCGATCGGGATCGGATCGCGGTCGCTCCGGTGATGGATCACCAAGCCTCGTCGAGCGCGCCGAACGGGCCGTTGTGGGAGGCGATTGTCGACGCTTTCGGTCTGCTGGCGGGCTCACGCCGGGTGGTGCCGACCTTGACTCCGGTGACCACCGATCTCAGGTTCTTTCGCGAGCGAGGAGCGGTGGGCTACGGCGTCGGCTGGTACGACGAGCGCATCGACTTCCCGGAGTTCCTCGGCATGTTCCACGGGAGGAATGAGCGGGTGAGCGTGGAGTCCCTGCACCGCACCTACCAACTGCTCGATGAAGTCGTGGCGGGGTTCTTGGCGCGGGTCTGACTCGCCGGGCGCCAACTACGGTGCCCTCAGAGCAGCCTCCCGTTCCACCAAGGTCGGATGCGAGTAGTGGAATTTGCTGTAGATGGGATGTGGAGTCAGATTGCTCAGGTTCTTCTCGTTCAGTTTTCGCAACGCGCCGATCATCGGCTGAGAGTCACCCATTACCTCTCTTGCGAATGAATCTGCTTCGTATTCGTACCGACGCGACGTCCAATGGACGAGAGGGTTGAGCCAGAAGGTCAGCGCCCCCGAGAGCAGACCGAACAACAACAGCACCGGCGCCACCCCCGGTCCGGTGAACCCGGTCGTGGAGGCCGGTGACGAGAACCCGAACGCCTCCACGAAGGCCGGCTCCGTTCCCAGTCGGGCCATGACCCAGAGGCCGGCGAGTGATCCTGCCGCAGAGCCGACCAGGAGTTTGGGAACGTGCCTTCGCTTGGAATGCCCGATCTCGTGAGCCAGCACGGCCTCCAGTTCCGTTTCTTCCATTTGCTCGATCAACGTGTCGAACAGGACAATCTTCCGAAGGCGTCCGAAGCCTGTGAAGAAGGCGTTGGAGTGACGGGAGCGCCGGCTGCCATCCATCACCTGGATACTCCGAGCTTCGAAGTGAGTCTCCGCGGCGAGAGCCGTCAGACGGTTCCTGAGGCTTCCTTCCGGCAACGGAGTCAGCTTGTTGAACAGCGGCAGGATGAGAACAGGCGCCAGTACGGTGATCGTCAGTTGGAGAGCCATGATCGTTGCCCATACCCACAACCACCATGAGGCGCCCGACCACTCCACGATCCGGAGGATCGCAACAAGCAGGGGATATCCCAAGGCAATTGCCAGAAGTGCCCCTTTGACCAGATCTAGCCACCACGTCCTCTGTGTACTGGTGTTGAAGCCGAATCGATCTTCCAGCCTGAACCGGGCGATCCATCCGAACGGCAAACTCGATAGGCCCATTCCCAGTCCCACAGAAATGAGGAACAGGGCCATCGCCCAGGACGTGGTGCCGGTTCGGCGCAGCGCCAGTTCGTACCCCCATGGCAGAACACCGCTGAACAGCACTGCCAGCAGAACGAGCGACGTGTACGTCTCCGCGATCTGGCTGAATCGGTTCCTCGCCAGGGTGTAGCTCACCGACCGCCCGTAGGTTGACTCGTCGATGATTCCGGCAAACGCCGTTGGTATTGCGTTTGCGTGAGCCACCACGTGTCGACGGTTGAGTAGGAACAACCACATCGAGGCCATCCATCTAGCGGCGATCAGGCCGCCTGCCAGCCATCTGATTGCAGTCGTCAATTCCATTGCCTCACCAGTCGCCGGGGTTGAGCGATGCTCTGCGCCGACCTCACTGCAACAACACTACGTCGTGAGTCTGCACCGGACGTCCGATGCCGCCCTGGTAGTTTGCCCGGGTGCCAAACGATTGTCTGCAGGAATCGTGAGCGATCCAACCCGCAGGGTCGGCAACCTGGTCTGCGATCTGGACGGGGTCGTCTATCGGGGAGAGACGGTGATTCCGGGCGCCGGTGAGGCCCTTCGAAAGCTCGACCAGGCCGGCTACAACATCATCTTCGCTACGAACAACTCCTCGAAGACGAATGACCAGGTGGCGGAGAAGATCGGGCGCTTGTCTGGCTACGCGGTCAAGCCCGACCAGGTGGTGACCTCGGCCGAAGCGGCTGCAGCCCTCCTGGGAGCAGGTCGCCGGCGCGTCTACATCGTCGGCGGTGAAGGGCTGCGCACAGCAATGGTGGACGCCGGTCACGAACTTGTGGAGGAGGGGAGAACTGCGACGGCGGTCGTCGTGGGGTTCGATCGGGATCTCACCTACGATCGGCTGAGGGAGGCAACCTTCGCTCTACTCGGCGGAGCCCGGTTCATTGCCAGCAATCTGGACAACACCTTTCCGGCCGCCGGCAACGACTTGTGGCCGGGAGCAGGGTCGATGGTTGCCGCTCTCGAAGCGTCGTCCGGTAGGACGGCTGAACCGGCCGGCAAGCCGTTCGAGCCCATGCGACGTCTCATCGCGGCCAAGCTTCTGGCGGGACCCGTGTACGCCGTGGGCGATCGTCCAGAGACAGATCTCGAATTGGGTCGTCGGGCAGGATGGTCAACGGTACTGACTTTGTCCGGGATCACCACTCCGACAGAAGCAGTCGGGATCGTCGCCGACCTGGTGGTTTCGACCCTCGCAGAACTGCCAGCAGCGCTCAACGTCTCCTGATCCGGCGCGGAACCGCCAGTCGCTGCAACCGTGCGACTCGTCGCAAGAGCCGGCGACGGAGCAGCAGGGCGACCGCCACACCAAACGCGAAGCCGGCCACATGGGCTTCCCAGGCGATCTGGCCGGCCTCCCCGGAGATCGCGAACTGTCCGGCGAACCAGATCATGAGGTAGATCCCGGCCGGGACGTTGAACGGGATGAAGAAGAAGAACGGCACCAGCGAGACCACTTGTGCCCGTGGAAACAACACGAGGTACGCCCCCATAACGCCGGCGATCGCGCCGGATGCGCCAACCAATGGCACGGTGCCATCGGGGTTCAGTAGCACGTAACCGGCGGTAGCCGCGACACCCGACAGCAGGTAGAAGAGGAGATATCCGCCGGACCCGAACGCCTCTTCGGCGTTGTTACCGAAGATCCAGAGCATCCACATGTTGCCGATGAGGTGCCCGAGTCCCCCGTGGAGGAACATCGACACCAGGACCCCCAGCATGACAGACTTCTCAGGGAAAAGGTCGGATCCTGCTTGGCCGGACGATAGGCAAATCGCCGTCTCGAGTTCCCGAACATCCAGGGGGTCCATCGTCGTCAATTCGCAGGGGATCGCCGCCCACTCGAAGGCGAAGGCGGTGCCGGCCGGCTCGGTCTGTGGTTGGAGCATGAAGAAGACCAGAACGGCACCGGCGATGATCAACCAGTTGACGAATGGCCTGATGACGGTGGGGTTGGTGTCACGAATTGGGATCATTGTGTCTGAAAAGCTTCGGATCCAGGGAACACGGGCGATAATGGACTCATGGATCATACGTCGATCGTGAAACTCATCGAGGACCTCGAACAGGCCGACCCGGCCGATGCCGCTGAACAGGCCGATTCGCTCGCCGATACCCTGGCCCACCTGCTCGACCCGGAGCGGGAGGGTTCGGGCTGACCCGTCGCCGTCTCGACCAGGAGATGCTCCGGCGCGGGTTGGTTACGAGTAGATCGGAAGCGCAGCGTGCCATCGAGGAAGGGCGCGTCCTCGTGCGCGGGGTTTCTACCCCCAAAGCGGCATCCCTGGTCGGCAACGATGACCCCATCGAGGTCGACGACGGAGGATCGAGCAGATACGTATCGCGGGGCGGCTTGAAGCTCGAGTTTGCGCTCGAAACGTTTGGCGTCGACCCGACAGAGAAGCGCTGTCTGGACGCCGGTGCGTCTACGGGAGGATTCACGGATTGCCTCCTCCAACGCGGGGCGCAAAGCGTCTGCGCGGTCGACGTGGGGTACGGTCAGCTGGACTGGTCGATCCGCCAGGACCCGCGGGTGGAGGTTCACGATCGGACCAATCTTCGCTATGTAGCCGGCACCGACCTCGGCGGTCCATTCGCGTTGATCGTGGCGGATCTGTCCTTCATCTCTCTTTGCACCGTGGGTGGGGCTCTGGCGAATCTGGCCGCCGACGGCGCCGACCTCGTCCTGCTGGTCAAGCCGCAGTTCGAGTTGGGCAAGGGGGAGGTTGGCAAGGGCGGCATCGTGCGCGAGGCTGGGGACCACAGCCGGGCGATTCGGCAAGTGATCGCGTGTCTCGATGGCTACGGTCTCGGAACTCTCGGGATTACTCCATCACCGATTCGCGGGGCGAAGGGAAATCGTGAGTTCTTCGTGCACCTCCGGCCCGGATCCGGAATCGTGAGCGAAAAGGAGATCGAGGAGATGACGCGAGCGTGAAACTCGGCGTTGTGGTGCATCACAAGCTCGATCGGGCCGCGGAGGTGGCCCGAACACTCGTAAACCGCGCTCGGGACGCAGGCCTCGAGGTGGTGGCCGATGAACGTGCAGCCGCCGTGCTGGGCATCGAGGTGATGGACCTGGACGTCGACCCGGTGGATGTGGTCGCGGCCGTAGGGGGGGATGGGACCGTTCTACGGGCTGTTCAACACGCCCTCTCCATCGACGTGCCGTTATTCGGAGTGAACCTAGGTCGGATCGGGTTCCTAGCGGACGTCGAGCCCGAGCAAATTGATTCGATCGTTGCACAGCTGGCCGCCGGCACCTGGATCGAAGTCGAGCGAATGGCAATCGAGGCATCGATTGCCGGTGTCGGATCCCTCGTGGGCGTCAATGACGTCGTAGTCGAGAAAGTGATGAGTCAGCGGCTTGTCTCCATCGACGTCGCAATCGATGGAGAACCGTTTCTCACGTACCACGCTGATGGCCTCGTGTTTTCAACCCCGACAGGATCGACCGCCTACAACTTGTCAGCAGGAGGTCCACTCGTCCATCCGCGAGTCGAGTCCATCATCCTCACGCCTGTCGCCCACCACTCCCTATTTCGGAGTGCCATGGTGTTCCCGGCTGATACTGAGCTTCGGTGCACCGTGGTCAGAGAGTGGCCGGTCGGCGTAAACGTGGACGGGAATGAGCTGGGGAGTGCTGCTGAGGGTGAGGAGATCGTGATCCGCCGTGCACCACAAAACGTGAGGTTCATCGACCACTCCCGACGGTCGTACCCGCGCCTGGTCACGGAGAAGCTCAGACTGCAATGACCTCCCTCCTCGACGAACTGGCCATTTCGAATCTCGGTGTGCTCGACTCGGCCCGCATCGAGCCGACCGCCGGGCTCGTGGTGGTGACCGGCGAGACCGGTGCAGGCAAGACCCTTCTGCTCGGGGCGATCGAACTGATGCTTGGCCTTCCGGCCAGGAGCGGCCTGATCACGTCCGGCAGCGACGAAGCTACGGTCGAGGGAAGATTCGTAACAGACGGCGAAGAGACGACCGTGACTCGTCGACTTGCCCGCGAAGGACGAAGCAGGGCCTATCTCGACGGATCGATGGTTCCTCTCAAAGTGGTCGCAGAACGCGTGCGCGGACTCGTCGAAGTCGTCGCCCAGGGTGACCACTTCGCACTGCGGTCATCTGCCGAACTCCGCCGCCTGCTCGATGCCTCGCTCGATGAAGCCGGCCGCCAGTCGATTGAGAAGTACCAGACTGCCTGGCAGCGGCTGGCAGGCCTTCGCAGAGACCAAACCCGGATCGGCGGGGATGTGCGTGCACTCGAACGTGAGCGTGCCCTCGTAGCCTTCCAGGTCGGCGAGATTTCTGCAGCCGGTTTTGTGACCGGCGACGATGAAAGCCTGGTGATCGACGCCAGGAGGATGCGTCACGCCAGCGAACTGATCGAAGTTCTGAACAACGCCCACAGCCTTGTCGACGAAGCTGCCGACGCCGGTGGTGGTGCATTCGCCGGCATCACGCGAGCAGCCGACCTCGACCCCGACCTTGCTCCGCTGGTCGAACTCGCGCAAGGCCTGATGGTCGGCCTGGCCGAACTCGGTACTGAGATCCGGGTCGCCACCGAGGGGGTGTCGCTGGACCCGAAGATGCTGGGGGAGATCGAACAGCGGATCGCCCTCTTGTCTGATCTCCGGCGCAAGTACGGAGAAGACCTCACCGCGGTTCTCGATTTCGGTCGGGAGGCGGCAGGACGCCTGACCGAACTGGAGGAGCTGGTTGAGAGAAGCCGGGTCCTCGATGCTGAGTTGGTCGATGCCGAAGCAGAGGTATTGGCCACCGCCGGCGAGCTACGGGAGGCACGGATGCGGGCCGCCGAGCAAGTGGAGCATGCCGCAGAAGGCCATCTGCGCGACCTTGGTTTCACCTCGCCGTCAATCCTGTTCACGATCACCGAGGCCGGGCCGGGCGGAACGGGCGCCGACAAGATCGACCTGCTGTTCTCTTCCGATGAGCGAATCGAGCCCGGCCCGGTCGCCAAAGTCGCCTCAGGCGGCGAGTTGAGTCGCCTGGTGCTGGCCCTGCGTTTGGCCGGGGCGGCCGGTGAGGCCCCGATTGTTGTCTTTGACGAAGTTGATGCCGGTCTCGGCGGTCGCACGGCTCTGGCGATGGGTCGGAAACTCGCCGGCCTGGCCAGGCACCGTCAGGTCCTGTGTGTGACACACCTGCCCCAGGTGGCGGCTTTCGCCGACGCCCACTTCGTCGTCGAACGTGACGGTGCTCGGGCGACGGTCCGGCGTGTCGAAGCGGTCGACCAGATCGAAGAGCTGTCGCGGATGCTCGCCGGTTTGTCGGAGTCCGAGCGGGGGCGGGAGCACGCTGAGGAGTTGCGCCAATTGGCAATGGCAGATCGCGCCTGACGGCCGGGTGAGCGCGATTTACTTGGGGAACTGCGGGGCGGTGCTACGCTTCGCGCCCGTGACCAAATATGTATTCGTCACCGGGGGCGTGGTTTCCAGCCTCGGCAAAGGCATAACCGCTGCGTCTCTCGGTCGACTCCTCAAAGCACGGGGCCTCAAGGTAGTCCTCCAGAAACTCGACCCGTACATCAACGTGGATCCGGGGACGATGAATCCCTTCCAGCACGGTGAGGTATTCGTCACAGACGACGGCGGAGAGACCGACCTCGACCTGGGCCACTACGAACGATTCACAGGCGAGCATCTCCGACGCGACTCGAACGTCACCACGGGGGCTATCTACCAGACGGTCATCCAGAAGGAACGACGCGGTGACTACCTCGGTGACACCGTCCAGGTGATTCCGCACATCACCAATGAGATCAAGTCACGCATTCGGCGTCTCGGCGACAACGATGACGTCGATTTTGTCATCACCGAGATCGGGGGCACGGTCGGCGACATCGAAGGCCTCCCGTATCTCGAGGCTATTCGCCAGCTGCGCAAGGACGTTGGACGCGACAACACGCTCTACCTCCATGTGACACTCGTGCCGTTCATAGCTTCCAGCGAAGAGTTGAAATCCAAGCCGACGCAGCACTCGGTCGCGGAACTGCGGTCCCGCGGCATCCAACCGGATGTGATTGTGGTGCGATCGGATCGCCCGATTGACGACCAGGTTCGCCGGAAGATCAGCTTGTTCTGCGATGTCGAAGCAGATGCCGTCATCAACGCCCCCGATGCGAGCGACATCTATGAGGTACCACTTACCCTTCATGACGGCGGTCTCGATGGGGTCGTGGTGAAGCGACTTCACCTCGAAACCGGCGAGCCAGACCTGACTTCGTGGAAAGCCCTCGTAGCCCGCGCCGCCTCAGTGAAAGACGAGGTGACGATCGGTGTCGTCGGCAAGTATGTAGATCTCCCCGACGCCTATCTCTCCGTTGTTGAGTCCCTTCGTCACGCATCGCTGGCGAAGGGGGTGCGACTCGATCTTCGCTGGGTCCCGAGCGATGACCTTCCCGGTCTCCTCGGTTCTGCCTACCTGGAGGACCTCGACGGCATACTCGTCCCCGGTGGGTTCGGCGGTCGCGGCATCGAAGGCAAGGTATTCGCCGTTCGTCATGCCCGGGAGCAACGGGTTCCCTACCTGGGTTTGTGCCTGGGTCTTCAGTGTGCGGTGATCGAGTTCGCCAGAAACGTGGTTCGCTTGGGCGATGCACATTCCGGCGAGTTCGATCCAACGAGCCCTCATCGGGTCATCGACCTGATGGAGAGCCAGCAGGATCTGAACGATATGGGTGGCACGATGCGCCTTGGTCTCTACGCAGCCAAGCTGGCAGAAGGCTCGCTCATCCGCAGACTCTACGGCGAGGAACTGATCTACGAGCGACACCGGCACCGGTACGAAGTGAACAACCGCTACCGCAAAGACCTCGAGGCCGCCGGCATGCGGCTCTCCGGAGTGTCACCAGATGGGAACCTGGTCGAGGTCATCGAACTGCCGGATCATCCGTTCTTCCTCGCCTCGCAGTTCCATCCGGAGTTCAAGTCGCGGCCGGATGATCCGCATCCGATGTTCCTTGGTTTCATCGCCGCTGCTCTCGCGCACCGCGAGGTCCGTCTGACCTCTGAATCGCCGGTTCCAACGCCGGCGTCGGTCGAGTTATCCTGACGTGGATCCTCTTCCGGCGGTTCTGACCGGAAGCCATGTAGTTGCCAGGGTCGCTTTTCTGTCCGTCGAGTTGGATCGTTACCGTGACCACGACGGAAGCGAATTCGAACGCGTCGTGATCCGGCACCCCGGAGCCGTGGCCGTCGTACCGATCGACGATGGACACGTGATCTTCGTCCGGCAGTTCAGGGCACCGCTTGGAGCCCTGATGCTGGAGATACCGGCCGGGATACTCGACATCGAGAACGAACCTCTCGAGATGGCGGCTACCCGTGAGTGTGAGGAAGAGACCGGCTACCGGCCGGGTCGGCTCGAACATCTCCGCACGATCAACACGACACCGGGTTTCTCGGACGAACGCATCGACCTTTTTCTCGCCACCGATCTGACGGAGGTGGGAGCGCGGCCGGATGGGATTGAGGAACGCCATGCCGAGATCATCCGCTTGAGCTTCGCGGAAGTGCGGTCGGCGATCGCCGATGGTTCGATCACCGATGCCAAGACGCTGATCGGCCTGTTGGAGGGAATGCCGCGGTGGGCGTCGTAACGGTCTCGGCGTGGAGGGTATGAGCATCGAAGCTGAAGTCGCCGAGTTCCTTTCATCGCTCGCGGTTGAGCGTGGTCTAGCACCGGCCACCATCCTGGCGTACCGCCGGGATCTCACCGACTATGGGCTTTTCCTCGAAGGACGAGCGCCGACGCCTCTCCTGGTGGATGGGTTCGTTGCAGACCTCAATCGGCGCGGACTGGCGGCTGCCACGATCTCGAGAAAGGTGGCGGCAGTGCGCGGGCTACATCGTTTCCTGATCGCAGAAGGCACGGCTGCCGACGATCCGACCGCGCTCGTCGAAGCCCGGCGCGGAGGCCTTCGCCTTCCAAAGGCGCTGGACCTAGATCTCGTAGAGAAGCTCATCGAAGCGCCGGACACGACCACGGCACCAGGGAGGCGAGATCGCGCCCTCCTCGAATTCATGTACGCCTCGGGTTCGAGGGTGGCGGAGGTGGTCGGCCTCGATGTCATCGATGTCGACCTGGAGGACGGGACGGCGATGGTCACGGGGAAGGGAAGTAAGCAGCGCCTCGTCCCACTGGGACGTCATGCCGTGGCGGCGATCGAGCAATACCTCCCCGACCGTCGAGCCGTGCTGGGCGGGCGGCCCGATCCCGGTGCTGTGTTCCTCAACGCCAGGGGAGGGCGGCTGAGCCGGCAAGGGGTGTGGGGTCTGGTCCGCAAAGCGGCGAGGCGGGCAGGCATCGACGAAGACGCGGTTTCCCCCCATGTTCTCCGCCATTCGGCAGCCACACACATGGTGGAAGGAGGGGCAGATCTGCGAACCGTACAGGTAATGCTCGGCCACGCTAGTATCTCCACCACTCAGGTGTATACGAAAGTGTCGCCTCAGCACCTCATTGAGGTTTACGTCGAGTCGCACCCACGAAGCAGATGATTATCAACTACGACGCCGCTAGAACGGTACTAACTGAAGAGCGCACGAAGCTGGTTCACCAGCTCGAGGAACTCGGCGCGACCGAGTCCGGTGATTTGCGCTCTGATGTCCAGTTTGGTGATGGATTTGCCGATGCCGGAGCGGCGACGGCAGAGCGCACCGAGGTCCTTGGACTCGTCGAGAGCCTCAAAGGGCAAGTTGATGAGGTTGACGAAGCGCTGGCCAAGCTCGATTCGGGGACCTACGGGATGTGCGCCAAGTGCGGTAAGGAGATCGGCGCGCCGAGAATGGAAGCCCGGCCGACGTCTGTTCTCTGCATGGACTGCAAGACCCGCCGTTCCTAGGGGCGCGGTGGAGGGCGGTCGTCGGATCGGATCGTGGTGGCATCTCGCCAGGAGATTCTTCGAGGTGGCAACCGCACGTCCGCTGGATGAACTGGAACGGGTCGTACTCGCCGCCTGGCTGGCTTCTAATGCGGAAGGCCGGCTCTTCTTCTTCCAGCCCGTGGTCGATCAACGCCATGCCTTTCGAGCAGCATCACGCATGCAGCATCTTGTACCCGATCGGCTCGATTTGATTCGGGCCGCGTTGTTGCACGATGTCGGCAAACGCCATTCGGGCCTCGGCATCATCCGTCGCTCCCTCGCAAGCGCATCGGCCAAACTCCGATTACCGCTCGGCGGGCGCCACGCTACGTACTTCCAACACGGCCCGCTCGGAGCCGAGGAGCTGCAGGTGCTCGGCTGTGAACCAATCGTCGTCGACTTTGCCAGATGGCACCACGATGAGCGCCCTACGTCGATCAGTGCTGAGGATTGGCGGTTGCTGGAGACTGCAGACGAACCGGGAAAACCTCCGGACACCCGTTCGAAGGCAATACGATGAGCGCCGATCATGACGTATGAAGTGAAAACGGCCGTGTTCGAGGGACCGCTTGACCTCCTACTCCAACTCGTGACCCGGCATCAAGTCGACATCACCGGCCTGAGCTTGATCGATCTCGTATCGGAGTACGTCTCGTTCATCCACGAGATGAGGCAACTCGATCTCGACGTCACCAGTGAGTTCCTGCTCATCGCTGCCACTCTGATTCAATTGAAGGCCCGCCATCTGCTCCCGGACGATATTGAGGTCGACCTCGACGAGGAACTGGCTTTGATGGAAGAGCGGGATCGACTGATCACCCGGTTGCTGCAATGTGTCACATTCAAGGACGTTGCGGCGGTGCTCGGGCACAGGTTCATGGCGAACAACCGGTACGTCGAACGGCGTGCCGGTTCCGATCCCGATCTCGCCGCCAACCCGCCGGAAGTGCGAATCCCGCTCGACCTGAACGGTTTTGTGTCACTGGCCCATCGTGTCTTTACCGAGCGGCCCTCCGAGCTCGATCTCGACCATCTCGACCTCGATTTGCCCTCGGTGGAGAATGCCATCGATGAGCTTCGGGCCAGGATCGCCTCGCTGGCCGAGACCACCTTCGATGATGTCGTAGCGCATTGCACTCGCAAGGTGGAAGTCGTGGCGTATTTCCTGGCGCTGCTCGAACTCGCCAGGTGGGGACTGGTCGACATCGCACAGGATGACTGGCTTTCGCCCATTGACATACGTCATACCGGGGATGGCGACCCGCGCGTGAGTGAATGGAGTCGGTAATGGATGTTCCATCGATTCTCGAAGCGATCCTGTTCGTTGCCGAGTCACCCGTCCCGATCGAGGAACTGGCCGAAGTTCTAGAACTTCCTGTATCAGAGGTTCGCTCCGAACTCGACGTGTTGGCGGACCGCTTGACCGATCGCGGTCTGGAGCTGAGGAGCGTCGGCGGTGGGTGGCGCCTCTACACGTCGCCGGACGCCTACGCATATCTCGATCGATTCGCAACGACTGCCACCGCCACCCGGCTCTCTCAAGCTTCACTCGAAACTCTTGCGATCGTCGCCTATCAGCAACCGGTGTCCCGGTCGCAGGTGTCCGAAGTACGAGGAGTGGATGCCGAATCGGCTTTGCACACACTCGCCAGACGTGGGCTGATCGTCGAAATGGGGCGACTGGCGCTCCCGGGCAATCCGGCGGTCTACGGCACCACGGACCTGTTCCTCGAGAAGATGGGCCTGCAATCGCTCGGCGACCTACCGCCGCTGGCAGACCACGTACCGGCGGCGACGGTGGTTGAGTCGCTCGAGGAAACCTTCAAACCTTGAACGAGCGACTTCAGAAAGTGGTAGCGCGGTCGGGACTATGTTCGCGGCGAGCTGCTGAGGAGTTGATTCGGGCGGGCCGCATAACCGTCGACGGTGTCGTCGCGCACCTCGGGCAGAAGATCGAGACCAATGAGGAAAAGGTCGAGATCGACGGCATCGCACTCCCGATCGCCCCGGGGCTCGTCTACTACCTACTCAACAAGCCGGCAGGAGTGATCAGCACAGCTGAAGACACGCACGGCCGCGCGACCGTAGTCGACCTGGTGCCGTCAGAGCCCAGGGTGTTCCCGGTTGGGCGTCTCGACCAGGACTCGGGAGGGTTGCTGTTGCTGACGAATGACGGCGACCTCGCCCAACGCATCACCCATCCGAGTCACGGAGTGACGAAGACCTACACGGTGCTGGTGGAGGGCAGCCCCCGGACGGCGGAAGTCCGTAGCTTGACCCAGGGCGTGCAACTCGATGACGGTCCGGCGCAGGCGGTTGCGGCCAGGATCGTCGAGTCGATAGGCGGCAAGACCATGCTCGAGGTCATCATGGGCGAAGGACGCAAGCGCGAGGTGAGGCGGATGTGCGAAGCGATCGGTTGTTCGGTGACCGCCCTGTTTCGGACGGCGATCGGTCCACTGAGGGATGGGAATCTACGAGAGGGAGAGTGGCGGCGGCTGACTATCGAAGAGGTCCGGTCACTCTATGAAGCTTCGGTGAGGTGATGAACCGTACGGTGCGACCCGGAAGAGCGGTTGGGTCACTCCAGATTCCAGGATCGCGCAGTCTCACCAATCGTGCACTGGTGACTGCGGCACTGGCTATCGGACGAAGCGTCTTGCGACGGCCTCTCGATGCCGAGGACACGTCGGCCATGCGGGGGTGCCTTCGCGCTCTGGGTGTGACGATCGAAGATGGGGACCCGGCGGCGTGGAGCGTGCACGGCTCCGGCGGTCGCCTGTCCACTCCGACAGGTCGCCTCGAGGTCGGAGCGTCCGGGACGACCGCCCGGTTCATCACCGCGCTGGGCGTACTCGTGCCGGGTGCGGTAGTGATCGACGGGAGTGAAAGGATGCGCAGCCGACCGATCACCGACCTGGTGGACGCTCTCATTGCGCTCGGGGCGGAGATCGAGATGCTGGGGGACGGTGCCGGTCCACCGCTCCGGGTCGGCGACAGGCAACCGGTAGGTCGCTCGATCACCATGGATGCGGCGAAGTCGAGTCAGTACGTCTCGGCGGTGGCGTTGATTGCACCGCGCCTGGCCGGTGACACGACGATCAGCTTCGTCGACGACTTGCTGGTGTCCCGGCCCTACATCGAGATGACCATCGACGTCATGACTCGGTTCGGCGCCATCGTCGAACTGCGGCCCGGCCCCGAGTTGTTCGTACACGGTTCAACCGGGTATTCGGGTACGGATTTCGCGATCGAGCCCGATTTCTCGGCTGCGGTGTATCCGGCGGCGGCCGCCGCCATCACCGGCGGAGACATTCGGATCGAGGGTCTTTCCCAAAAATCGCAACAAGCAGACCGGATGTTCTTCGATGTCCTGGAAGAAATGGGATGTGGTGTCGATTGGACAAGCGGGGGAGTGCAGGTTCACGGTCCGGAAAGGTTGCGCCCGGTAAGACGCGATATGGGTTCCGCACCGGACGCGGCGCTCATGCTGGCGGTGGTCTGTGCATTCGCCGACGGTGAATCGATCATCAGCAATATCGGAAACCTCCGCATCAAGGAGTCGGATCGCTTGATTGCCTTGGAGGCGCAACTGGCGTCGATCGGGATCACTGCCAGGACAACTTCCGACTCGATCAGCGTGGAGGGTGGCCGGCCGCACGGAGGCGAGATCGAACCCTACGACGACCACCGGATCGCAATGTCCTTCGCAGTGGCAGGACTGGTCGCGCCGGGGATGACGATTCTCGATTCCGGGTGTGTGGCAAAGACGTGGCCGGGCTTCTTCGATGCTCTGGATGGGATCACCGTCGACGCGACTAGGGTTCCTGACCCCATGGGCGTCATCATCGCACTCGACGGTCCCGGCGGTTCCGGCAAGACGACCGTCAGCCGGGCAGTTGGTGAAAGGCTCAGCATCCCGCACCTCGACACGGGTGCGTTCTACCGGGCTGCGACCCTGGTGACGGTGGAAGCGGGGATCGACCCCGATGATTCGCCGGCAGTCATCGCTGAGGTCAATCGCCACGAATACGGCTACCGCGGCGGACTCATGTTGGTCGACGAACGCGATGTCAGCGCGGAGATCCGTACCGACCCGGTGACCCGGGCGGCAAGTCCCGTTTCTGCAATCCCTGAGGTGCGTCGGCTCATGGTGGCGGCCCAACGGGAGTGGGTGAGGGAGCATGGCGGTAGTGCCGTAGTTGAAGGTCGGGATATCGGCACCGTCGTGTTCCCGGATGCCGATCTCAAGGTGTACCTGACCGCCCGCCGGGAGATACGTGCCCGGCGGCGCGCCACGGAGCACGATCGAACCGACATAGAGCGGGTGGCCGGAGATCTCGAGCGTCGGGACTCTATTGATTCGTCGCGCAAGGACTCGCCGCTGACGGCAGCCGCAGACGCGCTGGTGCTCGATACGTCTGATCTCACAATCGAGCAAGTCGTTGACGTGATCGTGACCGAGGCTCAGCAACGGAAGCACCGCTGATCGAGTAGCCCTAGCGACTGATGGCGGCCAGCGCCTCCGTGGCGTTCCAATCGACATCTCGATCGAGCGGACCCGGTACAACCGACGGTCGCGCCCCGAACCCCGCCTCCACCGTCTGCTGCAGAGCGCGCAGCAGCGACCGTAATTGTGGTGGGAGCGGGAAGTACTCGCCTTCCTCCGTCACCGACAGCAGGCGCACACCATCACGAGGGTTGATGCGATCGATGACCTCCTGGACGAGATGATCCGGCGCCGAAGCCCCGGCAGTGAGGCCGACCACAGTTGCCGCGTCGATCCAGGTGTCTTCGATGGAGTCGGCGTCGTCGATCCGATAGGCGGCGACTCCACCCTCTCTGGCGACGCGGACGAGAGCGCGAGTGTTGGAGGATGATTCCGATCCGACCACCAGGATCAGGTCGGCCGACTCAGCCAGAGCCCGCACGGCGTCTTGTCGGTTCGTCGTGGCATAGCAAAGATCACTCTTCCGGGCCATCGACACCGCTGGGAATGAGCGCCGCGCCTCATCGAGTACGGCCTGCCATTCATGCACCCCGAGCGTCGTCTGCGCCAGGAGAGCCACCTTCGACGGATCCGCCGGCGCGAAATCGGTTAGACCTGTTTCGGGTTCGACCAGCGTGATCGCCTCGGGAGCCTCGGCTACGGTGCCGATGGCCTCATCGTGGCCCGCATGTCCGACGTAGATGATCTCGAACCCGCGGTCGGCCATGCGCCGTACTTCGTGATGCACTTTCGTGACGAGAGGGCACACGGCGTCGACAACGATGCCCGCTCGCGCTTCTGCATTGGAAACCACCTCCGGGGCGGAACCGTGAGCAGACAACATCACAGGCGCTCCGGCCGGAACGTCATCGATGTCGTCCACAAAGATCACGCCAACATCCTCGAAGGCCTTCACGACCCAGCGGTTGTGGACAATGTCATGGAAGCAGTAGACCGGCGGTTCGAACACCCGCACCATCCAGGTGAGGGCCTTGATCGCCATCTCGACACCGGCACAGAACCCGCGCGGTTCTGCGAGAAGGACGGTGGATGGGGACATGAAACAAGGCTAGGTCACTCCGGGCGATACAGGTGGAAGCCGGCGGAGAGTCCGCGTCAGGCAGTAGGCCTCAGGCTGCAGGCATCGACCGTTGACCTCAGCGTTCCGTGTGACTACGGAGTATCCCCGCATGCTTGTCGGTGGGAAACAGAGGTAGTCGCCCGTCCGAGTACCATCCGTCCCACTATGTCCCGCCTCCCCATTGTGGCCGTTGTAGGTCGCCCGAACGTAGGTAAGTCAACACTCATCAACCGGATCATCGGTCGCCGCTCTGCGGTGGTCGAAGAACGGCCGGGCGTGACGCGTGATCGGCGCGAGTTCGCCGCCGATTGGAACGGTCGCCAGTTCCTCCTCATCGACACGGGTGGATGGCAGGTAGCAGGAGACGAACTCGCCACCGACATCTCAGGGCAGGCCGAAGCGGCTCTGGCGAGCGCAGACGTCGTGCTCTTCGTTGTGGACGCCTCGACGGCGGTCGGGGGCGACGACCTAGGCGTCGTCTCGCTGCTGCGCGCCACGCCGGATCGCGTCATCGTCGTTGCCAACAAGGTCGACGACGCGGCTCGCGAGTTCGACGTTCCCGAACTCTGGAGCCTCGGCCTTGGCGAACCGATAGGTGTCTCTGCGCTCCACGGGCGCGGGACCGGCGACCTGCTCGACCGCATTGTCGATCATCTCCCCGACCTCGACGAGTTGCCGGCGGTGTCACCGCTGCCGAAGCTCGCCATCGTTGGGCGTCCGAACGTCGGTAAATCCACATTGCTGAATCAGCTGTTGAAGGATGACCGGGTACTGGTATCACCCGTTCCCGGCACGACCCGCGACCCCATCGATGCGGTCGTCGAACTCGGCGGCATCGAATACTCCATCGTCGACACGGCAGGAATCCGCCGTGCCCCCAAGGTCAAGGAAACCACCGAGTACTACTCAGTCGTGCGGGCCCGCGAAGTACTGGCCGCAGCCGATGTCGCGCTGCTGATCATCGACGCCGTTGAGGGCGTAACCCAGCAGGATCAGCGGATCGCCGAGGAAGCCGCCGGCGGGGGCGCCGGCCTGATCGTCCTGCTGAACAAATGGGATATTGCCGATCTCGAGCAACGAGAGGCCACCGAGGACGCGGTGGCGAGACGACTCCAGTTCATCGCATGGGCTCCGGTGTTGCGCATCTCGGCCAAAACCGGCGCCCGGCTCCACCGGCTGGCCAAGACACTCGAACTCGTCCTGGAGAACAGGGGGCGACGGCTGTCGACCAGTCTGCTCAATCGTCAGATTCGCGAGTGGCACGCCGCCCATCCGCCGCCGGTGCGGAAGGGGCGGCGGCCGCATATCGTGTATGCCGTTCAGGCGGGTGCCGAACCTCCGACCATTGTCGTGTTCGTCGGCGGAGGATTGATAGGCGACGACTACCTCCGTTTCCTCGAGCATCGCATCCGGGGCGTCGCAGATTTCACCGGGACGCCCGTCAAGCTCGTCGCCCGCCGCCGTTCGCAAAAAGGTGACGATGCCTGAGTCCGAGCGACGGCGACCGCCGTTCGGCTACATCCTCACGCTCACCATCGTCGGCCTCTATCTGACCCTCCGGGCAGTCGAGGGAGTCATCTGTGTCGGGGACTGGCTCTTCGATTGGGGAACCTGCCCCTGGTGAAGGCGGTCGTTGATCGCTGGGCCTTTCCTCCCACTGAGTCGGGTATGATCGTATGTCCACGGGCTGTGGCGCAGCATGGCAGCGCGCTTGACTGGGGGTCAAGAGGTCGCCGGTTCAAATCCGGCCAGCCCGACCAGCGGAAGCCCTTGTGCAGCAAGGGTTTCTGTCGTTCAACGAGGAAGTTCGGAGACGCTGGAATCGCCAAGAGTCCGCGAAAAGTCCGCGGGAGTCCGCAAAAACGCGGCGTCAAGCCGGTCCGCAGCCGCCTCATCGAGACCCTCGAATAGGTGCCCGTAGGTGTCCAGAGTGACCTGAATCGACGAGTGCCCGAGGCGCAGCTGGATGACTTTCGGGTGCTCACCTTGGGCGATGAGCATGGCGGCGTGGGTATGTCTGAGGTCATGGAACCTGAGCGGCTCACCAACTGAGACCCTGACCGCCGGGAGCCAGGTTCGTCTCCGGAAGTTTGTGCGACGCAGCGGTCCGCCCTCGGGCGCCGAGAACACGAACCCGTCGGGACCCGGTGGCCACTGACTCAGGTGCCGGGCCACCTCCTCGACGAGGAACTTCGGTAGCGCCACCTGGCGCCGTGCGGCTGCCGTCTTCGGGGGAGCCAGTGCGACCTGACCGCGCACGTCCGAAAGCGTGTCAGCGATCGTCAGGCTCCGCCTGAGGAGATCGAGGCGGCGCACTCGCAGGCCGGCGAGCTCACCGAAGCGACAACCGGTGTAGGCGGCGGTGAGGACGAGCGCTCGGTACCGATCATCGATCGCACCGGCGACGTCGGCTACCTCGTCGGCATTCAAGAACCGCATCTCCGTCTGCGACTTTGGAGGTAACTTGATCCCACGACAGGGAGTGCGGACGATGAGGTCCGAGTCGAGTGCTGAGGCGAACAGGCCGGCGACCAGCAGGTAGGCCTGGCGGATTGTTGACGCGGCCAGCCCCTTTTCCTCGAGGTGAGCAACGAACCCTTGCACCTCCGTCGGCGTGACCGATCCGAGGCGGCGAACTCCGAAGTAGGGGAGTACGTGATTGCGCAACAGCGACTCGGTTCCGGCTCGTGTCGATGGCCTGAGGTGGACCCGACTTGCCTGCCAGGTGGGCAGCCATTCGCCGAACGTGATCTTTCCGAGCCGCGGGTCGGCCCATGTACCGCGCAACTTGTCAGCCTCGACCGTTACGAGGAACTTCTCGGCGTCGGCCTTGCGGCGGTAGTTGCGCGCTCGTTCCGTGCCGGAGGGGTCCCGGTACCGGACCTGCCACTGGCCCGTACCCTTCTTTCGGATGTGCGCCATCTTCGACTCCTTCAACCGTCGCGTCCCAAAGTCATAGCAGACGGCGACGACGGGATCGGCTCGACGACTGGCGTGGAGGATTGTGGTCCGGCACCCTGTCAGCGGAGTGTTATTTGAGTGTTATTTCGGACAAGCGTCGAGTTGGAGGTTCCTGACAGGGTCCCTGACAGGGTCCCTGACAGGGTTCCTGACAGATGACATGTGAGGGACCCCCTCCGGCTCATGCACACTTGTGTGCTGAAAGGCCCCGGGTTGGGGCGGAGCTATCGAAGGAGATCCCTGATGGCGATCGTAGGCGGCTTGGACGTGCATCGTGCTCAGATCACATATGACCATCTCGACACCGTGACGGGTGAGGTCGAGGTTGGGCGGATCGCACCGGCGAACCGGGCCGAGTTCCGTACCTGGTTGGGTCGGTTCGACGGCCGTAGCGATGTGTCGTTCGCGACTGAGGGTTGTACCGGGTGGCGGTTTGTGGTTGAGGAACTCGAGACGGCCGGTGTCGAGGCGCATCTGGCGGAGCCGGCGGACACCTCGTCGTTGCGGGGTCGCAAGAAGCGGGCCAAGACAGATCGGGCCGATGCCCGTCATCTCCGTTCTC